>DOVL01000258.1 GCA_003520105.1 Lachnospiraceae bacterium
TAGCTCTTGTAAAAGACACGGGACTAAGGCATCTTAATTTTGAAATTCATCCGGAAGGCTCGGAAGCTTCAGTGGTGCTTGACGGAATGATGCCTAAGGAGGCGTCTGCCGAGGCATATGACGTGACCGGAGAGCAGGCTGACTCTGATGGTGAGACTACGCTTGCTGCATACGATATCAGTATCATAAACGGCGATGATGAATATCAGCCGGGCGATCAGCCGGTTCGCGTGGAGATAACAGATTCACGTATAACTGCAGGAAAGATCGCTCTTTATCACATAAGCGATAGCGGTGAGCGCGAGGAAGTGACCGGCTTTGAAGTACTGGACGGTTCTATCTCTTTTGATGCATACGGATTCAGTATTTACAAGGTGGTGGAGATAAGTACACCTGATGATGAAGGTTATAGTGGAGTAGACATAACTTCGGATGAAACTGCCGTTGATTTCACGGCAAAAAAGGTGGACGGAACTGAAGCTTTTGTTTATGATGTAGTGTCATACCCGCAAAACACACCTGAGGCTTCAAAGATCAGCACCAAGGCAGCTTTTGAAGAAGCCATTAGCCAGGGTTATAACGGCTTTTATATCTCCAGCAGTAATAATACGTACGGACGTTTTGCAACAGGCGATGTTGCGGCAAATATAGGAGGTACTGCAACCAGAACCGGGATCAAAGGTACGTTGTCATCACTTGAAATCAGAGATAAATATGCGGTTCAGACAAGCAATAATAACGTTGACACAGTTTCACTGACAGGAAAAGCTGAAGCTGTCGGTGCTGTCAGATACCACTTTGAAGCTGCCGGTGATGATAGCTACTATATATACTGTCTCGGTGATTCCGGCGTTAAGATGTATGTATATAACAGCAATATAGCAGGTTCTTATAATAGTCTGGCGATGACAGAAGACAAAAATGCTGCCATGAAATATAAGGTTGCTGATCACGGTGCGGCGGGCAATATTGAGATCATCTGCGTTGACGATGCCTGCTCTGACTGGCGCTGGCAGTATACCAATACCAATGTCAACGGATTCGTGTCGAGAAACAGCGGTAACAATGATTCAAAGCTCTGGCTTTGGTACTGTGAGAAGCCTGAGAGCGATCCCCTGGGTATTGACGGTAAGACTTATGGTCTGGTCAATGCATCAGTAGCCTCGGATTTTTATCCAGCGGTCATGGCATCAAGCAGGAATCAGGGTAGTAATGTAAAGCAACTGGGTGCTGCACCGGTTGCGGCAGCTACCAATCCTGACGGAAACAGCTGTTTTACTTCGGCATATGGTATTTCCGGCTGGAAATTCGAATGGATCGAAGGAACCCGACTTTACAAGATCAGCGTTATAGCCGATGACGGTGCTTCAAAGAAATACCTGAAGATTGTAAACGGCGAATTGTCCTTTGTTGAAAGTGCTGACGACGCTTCAATGATCTTTGTGTCGGTAAACAGTGGAGATAATAATAAGGGCACAGTGGGTCTGATAGCAGCAAACGGTATTCTGAAGAGATATGATGATAATAAATTCCAGGGTGTTGCTAATGCTTATAACACTAGTACCAGTGGGTTGGACTATTGTTTCTATCTTGTTGATGTTTCGGATGCCGGAAAAGATGTATTCAGGCTTGATGGCAGCTCATACGGTCTGGTAAATGCCTATGATGCTAATCAGGGCAATGCTGTTATGTGTGAATACAAGTCTGGAACGACGAATGCTCTTGCCAATCAGGCCATGTGGCGTACCGATACGGGCTTTTCATTCAGCGGCGAAATAACCGAGTGGTCATTTGAACATGTCGACTTTAACAGATATATCATACATGCAACCGATAAGGAAGGCGTAGAGCAGTATATCAGGCTTGACAGCACCGGAGTCAAGCTTTCAGAAACACCATATATTCTTACACTTATCCCGGGTACCGGTGACTATGAAGGGACAGTGAAGATAATCAATACCGCCCAGAGATGTCAGATAAAAAACAATAAGGGCAGCAGCAGCAGTCAGTTTGACAAAGAAGACAGTATCACAAAAAACGAAAAAGATAAATGGCTCACATTTACTGATGTTCCCGAGGATCAGCAGGTATCCGACCCTCTCGGGATCGATGGTAAGACCTACGGTATAGTAAATCCTACATATAATAAAGGGGCAATTAGCGGCGGCTATGGTATGGTAGGAACTATGTCGTCAATCTCTTTAACTCAGCTGGGCTATGACAGCGCAGCCGGCAGATTCAAGATTCCGGATAGTCTGATCACGGCGTGGACCTTCCATTATACCGACCATAGCAACTATATACTTTCGACTGAGACAGCTGATGGTGAAAAGTATCTCAGATTTGGGTATGGCGAAAATCCTTCACTCGTCAGTGAGAGCGACAAAGCAACTCCTGTATATATAGAAGCCGGTACGGGTGATCGTTCCGGTATGGTCAGGATCATGCCGCTGCTTGACGGAACACTTAGTGTTCTTTATAGGAACAACACCAGTTTGGTCCGGGAGACGGGCTTTGGTAACCTGTCGAAGGACGGTGCATGGCATTACCTGGTCGATAATGCGGATATTTTCGACCCTTACTCACTCAATGGCAAGGCCTACGGACTTATCTATGCTGCTGACACTATTTCGGGAAATGCGCTCATGGCAGCAGATGATGGCGATACAACATATGAAAAGCTGTATCAGATCATCACTCATACTAATAACGATAAAACTATCAAACCGGTATTTATATCAAATGACAGCGACATAACAGAGTGGACATTTATCTGCACTGCCGAGAATATATATCACCTGAAGGCAGATAATGGTAAATATCTGGCTGTGGATGGCAATAACCTGGTTCTCACGGACAACGAAGATGATTCGTCGGCTTTTGCTGTGGTATTAAGCGGTGATGGACTGACACTTAGCAGCGGTGGAAAATATATAGGCTATAATAACGGCTTTGTCATGTCCAACCAAAAGGTGCTCCTCAAACCGACTGAAAAGGCCGCTCTTACAGAAGATGACCATATCACCTATACTGCTGAGATAATCAGTGTTTCAGATGGTGATCAGGCGTACGATGGACGCGAACTGATAGTATATACAAGAATATGGAACTCAAAGGATAAAGCGTATGAGGTTTACGCTATAGATCATGACGGATCCATGAAAAAATGCTACATCAACGGTGATGAACTGATGTGGCTGGATAATGAGATGAATACGCTCTTGTGGAAGCTGACAGTGTATCACGATAAAGAAGGTAACGAAACAGGCTACTATGAGTTACAGAATCTTTATTCAGGAATGTATCTGTATCCTCAGCATGATGGCAGTTACTTTACATCTTCCGCAAAGGGAATACAGCTGCCGGGGCGACTCTTCAAGGAAAACGATGACAGTACCAAGACTTATGGCGAGTTCTATTCGGACATAATCGCATGGGATGATGACTATTACAGTTACGCCGCGCTTAAGGGCGTACCTAAGCTGGATAGCTCGAACAACATAAAGTCAGTTGAACTGCAGACTGCTTATATGTACGGTAGCGACAAATCCTTCTATTTTGCTGTGCCTGAAATCATCACACAGGATGAGGATGAGTTCCATAGGGTAGATACTATCGATAACAATCTTTACGGTATCACCATGAAGATGATTGATTTTGATCCTCATACTCCGAATAATACGAAAGCTGACAACAGTTCTGTCACATGGGATTATTTCGGTTATAACAAAAATGACCAAAATGGTAAGAAAGGAATTCTTTCGAAAAATCTGGATGAAAACGGGCAGCCGACTGTTACATTCAGTTACAATGAAGAACAGATAGGTAAAACCTTTGATGCTTTTGCAGGAGCGAATGAAGTGAACCATCTGTTTATACAGTCTATCTATGAAGCCAGCGGATATTTTGAATTTGACTCTACACAGAATACCGCCACCCTCGTAGGAGAAGATGGTACGTTCGGAAAGGACTTTACAGTCTATCGTGAATTGGGTACACACGATGCTGCAAGCGGTAACACCAGAAAACATGGGCAGTTTTTCCCGTATAACACGATAAAACCGGGCGTATATTCGGATGCGAACCCGCAGAATCTCTATACCGCGCTTGCTGCTCTGCTGCCGGATAGTGATCCAAGAAAGTATGAAAAGCTGCATCACTTCCTGGCTCAGGATTCAAACGGAGAATGGACGGTTAAAGATCATAATAAGCTGGATTACTATTTCGGAATGGAGATTGAGGCGTCATTCGTTCAGACCCCGAGCGGAGTGGATTCATGGGGACATGATATAATATTTGAGTTTACCGGAGATGATGATTTCTGGCTCTATGTTGACGGCGTTCTTGCCATAGATCTTGGAGGAATTCACCCTGCACAGGGCGCAAAGGTTAATTTCAGAGACGGTACTATCACATATCCTGTAGGTGGAAATGATTCATTGCCGAAAACACTTAGGGAGGCGTTTACAGCTGCCTACAGGGAAAAGAATCCGGATGCTACGGATAGCGAAATAAGTACATATCTCGATCAGTATTTTGACGGAGAGGTCTTCAAGGATTATACTCAGCATACCATGAAGATATTTTACATGGAGAGAGGAGCAGGTGCATCGAATCTTCATATGCGCTTCAACCTTTCATCCGTTACAGAAGGGAAGGTGCTGTTTGCAAAGTCTCTGACCGATATGGATGGTAATGAGCTTGATGAATCTGAAGTGGATCTCGATAAATTAAAATTCCCGTTCCAGATAGAATATGCATTAAATAATCATAATGCAGAGACCAATACAGATGAACCGGGAGAGTGGCAGCTGCTTGGCAGATATAATATTGATGCAGATAACAATGCCACACCGTCCGTATCATACCATAACTCGACGCAGACAGTTGAATTTGCGAATGAGTATATTTCGCCTAACCGGACAGATCATACATACAATAATGTATTCTTTCTTGTTCCGGGCAAACCGCTTGAGATAGTCTTCCCTGAGGATGCTATATGGTACAGGATAACGGAATGTGCGGTGGATACAAGCATTTACGGAATTGAACTGGCCGATGGAGAAATCGTTGAGGAGGGTGTGACCGGCAGTATCAAGGATCTTAAGACGAAGGGCTCACAGGTAAAGATCCAGCCGACGATGAATTTTAAAAACAAGATAGATACGAGATATATCAGAAATCTTGATATTACAAAACGCCTTTACAGTGACAGAGAGAAGGAAAATAAGCTCACTTATGAGGAAGATCAGACCACTTTCGATCTGAGACTGTATATCTCGGACGGAACAAGCGATGAGGTTGAACCTGCAAATCTGCAGAGCTATTACGTACTTGATCCTGAGGGATATCTGTGTGTAAGAAATGTTGAGACGAAGTCGTTTGAACGGTATAAGATATCGAATGGCGATGTTGTCCAATACGTTCTCGGAGCTGATGTTAAAACTCTAACTGCTGAGGAGAAGGCAAAAGTTACCTTCCACACATCGTCCTACGGTGCTATATCTAAGATACCAGCCGGCTACACGGTAAGAGTTCCGGGACTTGTGGCAGGCACGAGATTCTTTATCGATGAACGAGATTATGAGATACCTGTCGGATATGATCTTATCGATTATGATGATGGTAAAATGGGAAGGGTAGATGAAAATCCTGAACCGTCATATACTCACGTAAGTACATACAAGCTGAATGGTGAAACCATAACTCTGCCGGAAAATAAGAAGGCTTCAGCAGGTATCATCACACAAAACTACGATCCGCTGGTGGATGTAAATAACGTCAAAGGATGGGGTATTAAGGCTGAGAAGATATGGAGCGATAGTGACTTTGTTGATAAACATGATACTGTCTATCTGGCAGTCTATACACGTGATGGTCCAGATGATGAACCTACGCTTGTAGAGGGTACGGTGAGAGCACTGGCTTCCGGTAAGACAGAAATGAGATGGTATTTCGACTCGCTTGCTGCAGAAAAGAGTATCAGTGACTATGTGGTCTATGAGGTGACGCTTACAGAGCCTCATATCGATAACGACGGGACTGTCAGATATAGCGGTGAACCTGTAAGGATCGAAGGTGGCGAAACAATAAAACTAAGTGTTACCGACAAGGGTTCGGCGTCAAGTGTCAAGGATGATTATACCGTGACATATTCTGAACCTGTTTTATCAGAACAGAACAATGCCATCAGTGAGAAGGTTAATAATGACCGTAAGCGCGGCATAAAGATCAGGCTTAACGAGTGGAATACAGGTGATGGTGAGGATATACCTCTTGCGGACGGTACATTTGAACTGAAACGCAACGGGGAGGTTATAGGTACATATACCTCAGATGAGGCAGGTGTAGTCACTACAATGTATGGATTTAAGGATAATGATGTCTATACAATAACAGAGGTGAAGTCCCCGACCGGATATGTTGCCTTAAAAGAGCCTCTTGTATTTAAAGTGACAGAGCAGGGTACATCCTATACGTTGTCTGAGTGGACAAACAGTAATGATAAGGATGATGATACAGATACCTCAGACGGAAAGAACTGGGCGGAATATGTGACAGATGATACTGTCTACAATGCTGTAATAGATATTTACAATCCTAAGTTCGTACTGAGAGCTGTAAAGGTTGACAGCAGGGACAGATCGATGATCCTTTCGGGAGTACACTTTGAGCTTCACAGACAGGTTGTGAGCTCAATAACCGGAGCGGCAATGGATACTAAACCGATGACGGGATATGAGGATCTTGTGTCAGATGATGAGGGTATCATAGATAAGATCAATTCACAGCTCCCTCCGGGTGTATATTATCTTGTGGAGACACAGGCACTCGACGGCTACAGAATGATGGAGCCGGAGGATGCCATCCAGTTCAGGATCACTGACAACGGTGATGTGGAAATGGTAAGAGAGGATCAGGAGGACTTCCTTTCTGTGAAGGAAGGAACCTATCAGATGACTATAAGCGTACCTAACACACGTAGTTTCGTAACACTTACTGTGACCAAATCGGTTGCCGGATCTATGGGTGACAGGTCTGCTTCATTCGAGTTCACAGTAAAAGCAGGAAGCCCAGCTCACCATACATCCTATAAAGTTGTTGACAGTACAGCAGCGGAGCCTAAGATCAAGGAAGGAGAGATGATGAGCTTCTCCCTCTCTGACGGACAGAGCTTTTCTCTGACCGTGCCAGCTGATGTTGAACTGACTGTAACAGAGGATAACGCAGGCTATAGCACCACCATGAAGGCAGGGGATGATGACGCAGTGTCAGGTTCTGAGTGTAAGCTTACTCTTCAGGATGATACTGTGCTTGCGGTAACAAATACTCTTAGAGGTGTGATTCCAACCGGAGTCTATACATCGCTCCGGATCGAGATCATATTGTTTATAGTGATAGTATCCTTTATGGTCATTCTTATGGTAAAACGCAGAAAAGAAGAAACAGATTAGATTGAGTGGGGAGATCATGATTCAGATAGTTATCGGAATGGCGGTTATATGGTTGTTGACGGTTATAGCTGCTGTATTTCATAAAAAGGGAAGAAAAATATGGATAATTGAGGCCGTATGTATGGCAGTACTTACGGCCTTTGGCCTTGTGTGCCTCTTTACGGGAACAAGGCTTGTAAATACCGGGAACGGAACATATTACAGCAGGAAGGATGCTGCCAAAACCGGTACTGAAGATAAAGCAGTGGTTGATGACAAAGGATATCTGGAGATTGTGAAGCTTCTGGCTTCTGTCGGCGATTTATCAGGGGCGGGGAGACTGCTTGACGAATATGCCGAATATGTTGATTACAACGATGAATATCTGAGTGTGGCGGCTGAAATATACAGTCTTAACGGTGAAACCGACAGAGCGGAGATTCTTAATAAGGTTGTCGGAGGTTCTTTTGCGGGTTCTAACGGTATCGGTTTGAAGAAGGACAGTGTTGGCGCAGCTGTCGATGCTTATGTCGCTGTTAATTCGCTCATCGACATGGAGAAGGACGACGTTTATTACAGCGAGGAGGAGATTAAGGAATACTACGAGAACATCAAGGAGTGGCGGGATGAGGATTATGCTTATTCTGAACTTCCGACGATGAGGAAGGCGAGACTTTCAGCAGAGCTGATGCTGCATAATTATGATGAGATAGCCGACAGAGCGAAGGATGATGATGCAGACGGTGAGGGACTTATCATAGCTTCGCAGCTGTTAAGAAGCGGAATGGTCGAGGACAGGAGCATCGGCGGTTCAGTGTATTCGGAGGATGACGTGAACCGGCTTAAGGTTCTGGCATTCCTTAGTGATGAACTGGAAGACAAAGATTCCTTCTCGCCTGAGGAGTATGAATATCTGAAAGGCTTCGGCGAAGATATATTTAAAGCGGTGAACAGCAGTGAGGAGCTTTCGGGACTTATAAGGAGCAGGCTGAAGGAGACGGCTCTCAGCGATTCTGCGGCAGCGTCCAAGATTTATCTGGAACTTGCCGATATTGCTTATGCGGAAGGAAATAAGGATGAGGCGGTCGATTATCTTGAAAAATGTCTCAGGTCTGCTGCTCAGTCTTCGGATGCCGAATATGCGGAAATAGTTAACGAGATCAATGATATTCTCTTCAGATCCGGTGATCCGGAGGAGAGAAAGCATCTTGCTGATTATGTTGATCGTATGGAGAGAAATCGTCTTCCGGAGAATATACCTGACATCGATACCAATATTTTAGACGGCGTGATCGATGATGATACAGATGATGACAGCGATGAGCATGAGTATACTACTGAAGCAATTACTTCGAGCACGGTAGATATCTGGGACAATACAACAGAGGAAAGTACAAACGGATTCATCGATCCGAATGATATAGATAATAATAATATCGGCCCGACAGTGAATATATGGAACAATACGACCGAGGAAAGTACAAGCAGCTTCATCGATCCGAACGATATAGAAAATAACAATAATATCGGCCCGACAGTAGATATCTGGGATAATACGACCGAAGAAAACACAAGCAGTTTTATAGATCCAAACGGCTTTGATAATGATCCAAACGATTATAGTCATGATGATTATGACAATGACTATAATAATTATGACAACGACTACAACGACTACGATAACGACTACAACAATTACGATAATGACGATGATTACAGCGACGATAATAACGACGGAGATGATGAACAGGGAGCTTCACTCTCTGAGGATATGGTTGATACCCTGAATCAGATGGCCGGTTCAGTAAGTATTATATCTATTAACAAAGATAAATTCCCGAAACTCACCGCGGTTGTTTCAGCTGATGAAGGCCTCGTGAAGGATGCTGATGAGTTCAGGAATCATATGAATCTTACTGATACGGATTGTGAACTGGAGTCCTTTACTGTAGAGAAGATTACCTATGATACGGTAAATGTTATACTTGTCTGCGATGATTCGGGCAGTATGGAAGGCAGACCGAGAGATGATCTGTGCGCGGCAGTAAAGGCCTTTGTAAACAATGCGGATGCAGATATAAAGATAGGTATAGTTCCTTTCTCAAGCGGTGTTAAGGAATCGCTTGTTGCGCCGCTTGGCTCTAAAAAGGATGATCTGCTCAAAACAGCAGATGCACTTTCAGCAGATGGCGGAACAGACATCTTCGAGGCAGTTGAATATGCAAATACAATGTTCCCTGACAGCGGCAGCAAGACACTCAATATCATGATTCTGATGAGTGATGGCCAGGATGACATGCCGGGACCTGATCAGCTTGAAGCGCTTCATGAAACCTGCGTAACAAGAAATATATCCATATATGCGGTTGGACTTGGTTCGGGAGTTGATATGAACCTTCTGGAGCAGTATGCATCATATGGTAATGGTTCTTACTTTTACGTGGATTCTTCGGACTCGATAATATCCTTCTATAATTACATTTACAGTATCAGCCAGAATCGTTATCTGGTGAGCTATGAAGCGATGGATACCAGTCGTGTGGACAGGTATTTTGAAATTGCATTTGATAACTCACCTGTGATTTATGATCATATCGATTATTCTCTTTTCAGAAATGATACTGCCGGCGTAACAGGAAGTACAGGAAATATAATAATAGACAATGTTATCATAAACGGTCTTAAGGAGAAGATGATCTATCCTTCTCAGGCTCCGCAGTATCTTACACTTCAAGGCAAAGGCTTTGAGCAGGATGCGAAGATGTCAATAAAGCTCAGTAGCTACGATAACTATGAGTGCACAGTGGAATATATTGACAGTGAATCCGCGAGAGTAACCGTTCCGGGCAAGCTTCCGACGGGAGTTTATGATGTTTATGTCACTTATAATGGCAAGAGAGCCGTATTTGGAAGCGGACTTATCGTTGCCGGCGGAGATACCAATGTCATTCGTTTTGGTGAATACGTATTTACGGCTTCAAATATTACTCAATCGGATAATAAAATTACTATGTCAGGCGTAGTTATTCTGAACGACTGGCTTGGATTTAAGGATCCGGTAACGCTTAATGGAGATTTCAAAGGTACGGCTCATGTTGATTCAGGATCCGGATATAGCGTTGGAACGCAGGTTTCTGATTATAGTGTTGTTATGGACTTTGGAAGGACATATATCAGATTTACCGATACATCCTTAAGCGGACTTTCGGGCTACTATGCAGGAATATCCTACGTTGCGAAGCTTCCTGCTTCCGGAAGAGTGACTCTGTATAATGATCAGACTGTATCCGGTTCTTCGGATGAATATCCGGTAGAGGCGATACCAACAAATAATTTTTACCTTTTGGATTTCTTGAAATGCCAGGCTACCACATCCGGGCTTAAGATATATCCGGACAGAGCAGTTTTAAGCATAAATGAGTTTACATCAGCTTTTCCTTTCCAGGGTAAGGTTATGTCTGTTATGGATATGGATAAGGTGTTCCATTATTCCCTCGAGGCAGATGCGTCCATGACCTTCAGTAAGGACAGGGTTGATTTTGCCGTTGAAGTTAATTTTGATAACAATAAGTCGGACGTGATGACACCTTGCAAGCTGGGTAATTCGCATATGTATCTGAGCCCGGGAGAGAGCAAGCTTTCCATTGATACAAAGAAGGGTGAGGTTGATCTGAAGCTTACTGTAAACGTTGGCCTTCTGGCTGACGGAGTCGGATTCGAGGTTGCTCTTAAGGACTGGAAGCTTGACAAGATCATGCTTTTCTGTGATAAGGAGATCAATACCTATATCGGAAACATTCCTGTAACAATCGATGACTTCCAGCTTGGACTCCAGGATATGAGTAAGATTGATTTTGCCGAAGGATGGACTTCGATCTTTAACACTGAGCTTGTCGGATCCTGTGATATTTCCATGCTGAAGATATCTGCCATATATCCGGGACTTAAAAAATATACCGGTGATGTCAGCTTACTCAAGCTGGATGATCTGACACTCGGACTCAGACTGAAGGAGTTCAGAATAAGGGCTGAAGCAACTGCAAAATTCTTGGAATTCGTTGAAATTGGTCACGCTAAACTTCAGCTTGGATGGGGACTTGAATATGACAATCCTCTCTTCATCGTTCAGGATGACCCGAACGGCTTTATCGGTGAGGCAACTGCAGGTATTAAGATTGATGAAGATAATTTCATGTTTGATATATCGGCACGCATTAATATTGCAATAACAGACCAGGCTATCGGGTTTTGGTTTGGCGGTGATTTCCATGTGAAGATCGGATGGTGGATATTTGTTGCCGAGGAAAGTGCCAGAGGAGATCTGTATTTTGGATTCTACAGACAGCAGAATGGTCAGATGACCTTTGCTGTGCTTGCTCACGGGCAGGGCTCCGGTGGTAAGAATGTCAACTTCCAGCTTGTCTGGGGCGAGAATGATAACGCACTTGCGTCGCATAAATATTAGTGTAAAGGGGTAACAGAAGATGTTGAATAAAAAAGATTATATTATAAACCCTGTATTGGCAGCTTTTATTTCTGCGATGATGGTATGTATTTTCTTATTCAATGGTCTGAGGGTTTCTGCTGCAACGGGACCTCTCGTAACACTTGAGCGTTCCATGGATATAACCATTATAGTTGGTTATGATACCGAGAAGCCGGCAGTTGCTTTCATCGCACCGAATAACAAGAGATATGAGAAGCCGGAGGATTTTGACCAGATCCTTGAAGGAGATAAGACTACTTATTACTGTATTTCCGGGGCATCTTCAGGTGACTGGACGGTTGAATATGAGAAAGGCAAGAATCAGGAGATAACCATAGATGTAGTTCCGTGGCATAAGAATATTTCCGTTGATTCCTTCAGTTTCACTACGGAGCAGAAGGATGACAAGCCACTTCCTTATATTAACGGCAAACTGAATGTCACTTACGGTAATGGCGGATATAATTATATTCTCAGTGCAGTTATCCCGGATGCGGATGGAAATATTACTAACAGCATCAAGCTTTGTGACGGTCGTGGAAGAAGCGGAGATGAGTGCGATTTTTCAACCTATACAGATATACTTCCGGATGGAGAGTATAGGCTTCAGGTTGAGGTTTATGCAGAGGACAACACCGGAGTCGAGGTGCGTGATCACCTGCTTGCGGACGGTGTGCTTAAGATAAGCGGAAATACATCTGCCGGTGCTGATGAGTGTCTGTCGGTGTTCTGCAATATCTCGGACGGAACTATAGATATCGCTTTTGATGCTTCTTCGCAGGAGATACGTGCCGATGAATACGCCTTGATCGTTGTTCAGGGCGCTGATGGTGAGAAACTGTCCGAACAGCTTTTCAATGAAGAGAGCTTTACGGATCATTTGATATTTGATCCTGCAGCGGGCGACATAACTGTTCAGATAAATACAAAGGATCGTGACAAGGGCTACATCAGCTGGGTCAAGACCTTCAAGCCGGCTTTTCCGCTCAGCCTTGAGATTGAGACTCCGGAAGTCACAAAGGATCAGGTTGCAGTTATCAGATTTGATGCGGGGAGTGAGACATATCAGGGAAGGATCACGGTTGGTGATAAGACCAATGAACTTCTCTTCAGTGGAAGCAGTGCAGCTCAGGTCAGCCTTGAAACGATGGAAAGTAACGAACTCACTGTAGAGATATTTGATGAAAATATAACCTATTCCGAGTCAAAGCTGATATCTGTGGATATGATGCCTCCATATATTGATATTTATGGCGCATCTGAAGATATGGTTACATCTGAGGATAAAGTGACCTTTGCGGGCAAGACCGATGCGTCAGCTATCACTTGTAATGGTGAAACAGTGCAGTGTGATGCCGGCGGGGCCTTCAGCTTTACGGCTGATATGGATGAGGATGAGAAAAACTTCAGCTTTGAGGCGACAGATGCAGCAGGAAACGTGACCGTAAGAAATATTCATATCACAAGAAGTGATGCTGTGATCGACGAGAAAACAGGCGAAGCGAAGGAGAAGAAGGGTGTGATGCCACTCATCATTACTATGGCCATCTCACTTTTTCTGGCGCTGTTTACGGCCGGTCTCTCATTCATGATAATAAAGAAGAATGAGAAGAAGGGAAGGGCTGTTAAGACAGTTCCGACGGTGCTTTTCTCCTTTGTGGCGTCACTGATATGCTGCTTTACAGGAGTTGGAATATGGCAGCTGATCATGCATTTCAGAGCGGGCAAGAAGCTTTCGGGAAGCAGCCTTGTGGATCTTCTGAAAAATACGCCTCTGTCAAATGTTGCGGATAAGATTGATGAAAAGAAGGAATACTTGTGCAGCTCAATCATATCCTTTGGAATCGCGGCAGGGCTGGCGGTTGTACTTATTGCTGCTACGGTTATAAATAGGAAGATGAAGAAGCCGGATAATAATACGACGACTGAATCAAATTAAAAAGCTTATTTACAGTTGAATTGATTATAAATATTATCTGTCCTGATTAATGTTAAGCATATTATTTTTAAAGGTTTGTTCATGTTCGGGATCTGAGAAGTATTCGCCTTCAAATATCTGATCGCAGTATTCCAGTTTATCCACGAGTGTACTGCCTCTTTCACGGAAATCTGCCCAGTCACTGTCGGTTACGGAAGATTTCTTGTAGAGCGGGCTTGAAAGGCTCTTGGCAACTATGCCGTCATCCACGAAGAAGCTGTAAGCTCTGGAATAGATAACTGATTCTTCGTCACTGAAAACCGAATGACCGTAATACATGTTGCTGTAGTATCTGATGCCCAGAAGATCCAGGATCGTCGGGGCGATATCTGCCGTACAGGTGAATTTGTCAATTACCTGATGGCCTATATTTTCATCGTAGATCATAAGCGGAACAAGGTACAGATCACTGTAGTCCATCTTGGTATCGTAATCGTAAATATCTTTAACGTAATTGCTGAGCTGCTGATAGTAGCAGTTGTGATCACCGAAGAGGATGATCGTTGTGTGATCGAGCAGTCCTTTATCTCTGAGGTCATCCATCATGACGCCCAGAGCCTTGTCAAATTCCATTACCGTAGAGAGATAATTGATCAGAAGCGCTTCCTCATCTGAACCGGTACGATCGGTATAGATGGAGAGGAGCTTCTCCTTATGGTCTTCAAGGTTATTTCTGTCATAGAACATTCCGTGCATGGTGATCGAAGTGATGTAGGTGAAGAATGGCTTATCGGTTGGGAACATCATATCCTTGCAGAGCTCGATCATCTCTGAATCAAGGTTTCGCTCGCCCTCATTCATATAGTCATGCATGATCTCTTTATCGGTAATGCCGTCAGCAATAAGCTGGTCCGATATATCATACATTTCCTCGGCACTATAGAAGTGTGTGAAGCCATAGGTCTCATGAACTGTAGATCTGTTATAGAAGTTCTTGCGGCCGTTATGATAGGAATTGATAACGTATCCGTCATTGTAGAGTGTGCGAAGTATATTCGGTATCGTCTGAGGTATTTCCTCTTCGTAATAATCGTAATTTATATAGCCACGTGTCGGATAACTGCCGAGTATACTCAGGGTTTCGGAAATATCAGTTTTCTCCTTTGAATGGAAATCCGACATAACCACGCTGTCATTATAAAATGCAGTAAGGTTCGGGAAGAGCTCGGCGTACTGTTCATCCGTAAGAGGAAGAGCGTTCGGTAAAATGTCATTTTTCAACATACCAAACCATTCGAGGGACTCAACCAGAACGACAACAACGTTATTTCCCTTTGAGATTCCGAAGTTCTCGGTAGGTTTGGAAACCTCTGAGTAGATGAAATCTTCGACCTTGCCGTCTTCCATGACCTGCTTGTCGTTGAAGATCAGGCCGCCGGCAAATTCATTTATCAGATTTCCGTTAATACCGTATGCACTGTAAACGGACTTATCGGTTGAATATCTGAGATTGTCGTAGAAGCTGCTGCGATTTTTGTTGGTCTGATATATAGCTGTGGCATTCATACAGATTCCGGCAATTGCGATAACTGCACCTGCGATGATGCGGTTTCTGTTTTCTTTTCCGGCGCTTTTGCTCTTTTTCTCTGTATCAGGGGTCGAGATGCCCTGTTGATCTTTTTTTCTCTTCGTATCGTTGACAGCCTTGGTCGATGTAATCTCGGCATGTGCTCTTGCATCCAGCTGTCTTCTGCGCCTTCTGAGCGTAACAACCGCAAATATCATACAGAAGAAAAAGGCTGTATAGAAGGTGACGAAGTCCATAGGTATATTTTCAAGGATACCGAAGGCGTCGTTTCGGAGGTTCAGCATTCCGAAGTCAAAATACTGGCCTGCCATGTCATAGAGAACCGCCATGATCATACAGAAAACGGACTGAAGGATCAGGAAGATCAGACCGATGATCAGTCTGGCCTGCTCACTTTTGATCATTACCATGATACCGCTGACTGTGATCAGAGCACCCAGCCCAATCCATGGATGGCTGATGAACGGATTTTTTTCTATGGAATAGACCGCGATCATCTCGATAAGGATCGAGAAGACGAAGAAAAGTATGACCGTAAGGTTTTTGTGGATGATTGTGCTGAGTTTCTTAGTCATGGTATATGTGCTTTCCTTTATGATAATCGATTGTATTTCGATATTTATCGTGCTGTTAAGCGACCGGTGTTATACTGATGTATTCGTTTTGATCTTGATGATCATAACAGGTATATAAGTAATGACATGGTATATGTTTTCCAGTAATTCTTCCTCATGAGAAGGAAGAGTGCGGCGAAGCTTATGTAGAAGATGCAGTAGATCACAACAAGCTTTTCACTAAAGTTAAGTATGTCAAATACTCCGAATGCCAGAACGAGGATGAAATATATTACGTAGCGCAATATGCTTTTTCCGAGAGCATCCGATTCTCCGGTTTTATCTGAATTCGATCTGTCGGTTTTGTCCGAACCGGTTTTGTCTGTTCCGGATGTATTTGCAACTGCGGCGGTTTTGTCCGAACCGGTTTTGTCTGTTCCGGATGTATTTGCAACTGCGGCGGTTTT
>DOVL01000309.1 GCA_003520105.1 Lachnospiraceae bacterium
GAAGGACTCATGAAGTATGTTTTAATTGCTCCGTGATTATGGTAAAATTAATGTGTCGGGAAAAAGTTTCGCAGGAGGGTTACAAAATGAGGGAGATATCCATTAACGAAATTGAAAATATAGGAATCGGCCAGTGCGAGAACAGTGAAGCCGGTACCGGATGTACGGCGATAGTCAGTACGGATAAGATCAGGGGAGGAATGAAAGCAGGCGTTGACGTACGTGGTGGAGGTCCTGCGTCGAGGGATACCCAGCTGCTTAATCCGCTTATGGCTGCAGAAAGGATACATGCCATCCTTCTAAGCGGAGGCAGTGCCTTCGGACTTGGCGCCGCAAATGGCGTAATGAAATATCTTGAGGAGAGAGATTTTGGATATGATGTTGGCGTGACAAAGGTTCCGCTGGTTATTCAGTCGGACATATTTGATCTGACCGTAGGCGATGTTTACACAAGACCTGATCCGGATATGGCTTACGAAGCGGCGAAGAAGGCTGTGGAAGAACCAAATTATAAGGATGGAAATTATGGTGCGGGCTGCGGGGCAACCGTCGGCAAGATTGCAGGAATGGCTACATGCATGAAAACCGGAATTGGCAGCTATGCGATAGAACTGGAGGGGCTGAAGATTGGAGCAGTGGTTGTTCTGAATGCGCTGGGGGATATTTTTGATCCCGAGACCGGACATCAGATAGCGGGACTTCTTTCGGAAGATAAGAAAACACTTCTTAATACGATTGAGTTTATGAAGAATAATCTTAAGCCGACAGAGAACAAATTTACCGGAAATACGACTCTGGCTACTGTAATAACCAATGCGGACTTCTCAAAGGCAGAGCTTTGCAAGATAGCCGGAATGGCTCACGATGGTTATGCCAGATCGATACGTCCGGTGCATACTACTGCTGATGGAGACAGTATTTATGCGGTATCTGTTGGTGATGTTAAAGCTGATATGGATCTTGTGGGAACGCTTGCTGCCGAAGTTGTAAGTAAAGCAATCGTACGTGCCGTGGAAAGTGCCCAGAGTGCTTACGGATATCTGGCGGCGAGGGATATTTTTGAATGAGTACAGGGGCAGGCATTTTTGCCTGCCTTTTACAATGTTTAGGAAATATGTAAAATGATTAGTAAAAAAAGAGTATTTTATAGTGTATAAAATGAATTGTTTGTATGATAATATGTTATCATGAATCATAGTGGGCGGAGTGCACTTTGCCCGCGCCGGACATAGTTTTAAAGAAATAAGGCAGGTAGTATATGGAAAGAATCTGGAATCACGACAAGATAGCATATGGTGGAGATTATAATCCGGAGCAGTGGCCGGAAGAGGTATGGCAGGAGGATATGAGACTCTTCAAGAAGGCTCATATAGATATTGTAACTTTAAATGTTTTCTCGTGGGCTGCACTTCAGCCGTCAGAGGATGAATATGATTTTGAAAAGCTTGATAAGATAATAAAGCTGTGTTCAGAGAATGGGCTGAAGATATGTCTTGCTACTTCGACGGGTGCGCATCCGGCGTGGATGGCTCGTAAGCACCCTGAGATTCTGAGAACAGATTATCAGGGCAGAAAGCATAAGTTCGGAGGAAGAGAGTGCTCATGCCCGAACAGTACTGTTTACAGGAAATATTCAGCTCGTCTTGCCGAAAAGCTTGCAGAGAGATATGGAAGTAATCCGGCCGTTATAGCATGGCATATTTCCAACGAATACAGTGGAGAGTGCTATTGCGAAAACTGTGCATCAGCCTTCAGACGCTGGCTGCGCGACAGATATAAGACAATCGATGAGGTTAATAAAGCCTGGGATACAGCGTTCTGGGGACATACTTTTTACGATTTTGAAGATATAGTGGTTCCTAACGAGCTGTCTGAGCATTTTACGCTGTATGGCAGGGAGAGAAGTACATTCCAGGGAATATCCATCGATTACAGACGCTTTAATTCAGAGAGCATCCTCGAGTGCTACAAGCTCGAATACGATGCTATAAGAAAATATGTCCCTGATACACCGATAACCACGAATCTGATGGGATTCTATTATCCGCTGGATTATCATAAATGGGCTCCTTATCTTGATTTTGCATCATGGGACAGCTATCCGGGATCGGATGAACCTGCTTCACATATTGCACTTTCTCATGAGGTGATCAAGGGTCTTAAGAGAGATAAGCCATTCTGTCTTATGGAGCAGACACCGAGCGTTACCAACTGGCAGCCATATAATAAGCTGAAGCGTCCGGGTGATATGAGGAGGCTCAGCTATCAGGCAGTTGCTCATGGCTCTGATACCGTTATGTTCTTCCAGATGAGAAGAAGTATCGGTGCCTGTGAGAAATACCACGGTGCAGTCATTGATCACGCCGGAAGTGAGGATACCAGAGTGTTCAGAGAGATAACCGAACTGGGAAGAGAGCTTGACAGTCTCGGCGATAAGTTCCTCGGAACACTTCAGAAGCCTCGCGTTGCGATAGTTTTCGATTGGGAGAACTGGTGGGGAATATCATATTCTGCCGGCCCGAGCATACTGATCGACTATCATGAAGAGGCTTACAGATATTATAATGCATTTTATAAGAG
>DOVL01000229.1 GCA_003520105.1 Lachnospiraceae bacterium
GCAGTAGGATCCAGACCGGTCATAGGTTCATCAAGTATCCATGCCGGCGGATTATGAATAAGCGCAGCTATGACCATAGTCTTCTGTCTCATTCCGTGAGAATACTCCTTCATCGGAAGGCCCAGCGACTCAGTCATGCCAAAGCGTTCTGCGAGCTCATTTATACGTTTTTTTCTGTCTTCAATAGGAACTCTGTAGAGATTGGCTATAAAATTGATATATTCGATTCCGGAAAGCTGAAGCAGGATATCGGGATTGTCCGCAACATACGCGAAGCTTTCCTTAGCCTTGATCGGCTCCTTAACTATATCATAGCCATTTATGACAGCCTTGCCTGAGGCAGGCTTCAGAATACCGGTGAGCATCTTGATAACAGTTGTCTTGCCGGCACCATTCGGGCCGGCAAAGCCAACTATCTCACCCGGTTTTATTTCAAACGAAAGGTCGTCTACCGCCTTGAAATCCTTTCCGTATATCATTGAAAGATTTTCTGCTTTAATCATGCGGTTCTCCTTTTCAAACTAACCTAAGGCGCACTATTTTACCTTAACAACTTTTCCGTTTTCGATAACATATGTCTTATTGTCAAGCTCAACCTGGCCGGTAAAGTCATAGTCAAGCTTACCGCCCTTGCAGTACCAGCTTCCTTCCTCATTGGTAGCGATCATATCCTGAAATACAACCTTGCCGCCCTTGATAGCCCAGTAGCCGTTTACATTTTCAGCAATGGTATCGATAAAAGCAACCTGGCCGTTCTTTATACACCACCATGCCTCTTCACCATTAACTGTTCCCTTGACAACATCATCGGCATGTTCGTTATTTATGCCGTTCTCGAAATAGTACCAGTTACCATTCTCGTCAGCTGCAAAGTTGGTGAAAGATTTGTCGGCAACACCACCGCCAACATAGTAGTATTTAATTCCGGCTTTAACAACTCCGGTAACATTCTTATCAAAGTAATAGATAAATACGGTATCCTTATCTATTTCATTCTTACACTTCTTGTCCGAATAATATTTGTCCTTTGCAGTGTCATACCAGCAGTCTATATTTCCGGCCTCGTATATATAAGGAGCCTTTTCCTCCAGATGAATTACTGTATCGGTCTCTTTACTCTTAATGACAAATATCATTGCTACGACAATAGCCGCAACAGCTATGACACAGGAAAGTATATCCAGAGCCAGCTTTCTGTGAGGTTTTCCGTTCTCCTCATCACCTTCAGATTCGTCTTCCGCTTCAGCCTCATCTTCAGTCTTCTGTGCCTCTTCAGTCACTTCACCGTTCTCTTCAGCCTTCTCTGCTTCGACCTCGTCTCCTGTTTTTTTGTCGTCTTCAGTTTCTACCTCTTCATCGATTTTTTCTTCGATTTTCTTCTTACTCATCTCATGCTCCTGTCGGGATTATTCTTTCGGAACTTAGCCCTCAGTATTCTCTGCAGGTTCAGCAGGCTTCTCGCCCTCAACCTTGCCGCCCTTGACATCATATGTTATGCCGTCAAAAGTAACTTCACCGGTAAACTCAAAGGCAACCTTACCGCCCTTGCAATACCACTTTCCGTTTTCGTTCTGACCGATTGCATCAACGAACTCAACCTTGCCGCCCTTGATATACCACCAGCCATCATTATTCTTGGCAACAGTATCGGTTACGGTAACCTTACCTTCCTTAACGTACCACCATGCCTCTTCATTATTAACGGTACCCTTGATGACATCAACGGCTGTCTTGTCAACCACACCGTTCTTCACAATATACCATTCATTCTGATAATCAGCGAAACCGGTAAATGTATTATCGCTCTTACCTTCCTTGATATAGATGATTGCCTCTCCGTCAGGAGTAAGTCCCGTAAATGAAGGATCCTGAACGCCGTCCTTGAAGAAATACACTTCTTCGTTATATTTTTCAAAACCATTATAGCTTGTATCGCAAACTCCATCCTTTACGTAATAGAGCTTTCCGTCAGTATAAGCAGTAACTCCCTGAAGACTCTTGTCAAACGCAAATGTCTCAAGTGTAGCTGTATCTACCTCAGTCTCTCCTGCCATATCAGAGAAATCCTTGCCGCAGTACTCGCAGTGCCAGTATTCATTCATACCCGGCGTATTAACAGTAGCTTGAACCGCATCTACATGTTTAAGGATGTGCTTCTCCCGGAAGCCCTCTCCCCATGCTGCAACCTTGCCTGCATTCTTCTTGTCGCTGGCTCCCGCTGCATCATTTTTGATCATCAAAGCAACAATTATAACCGTGATAAGTGCGATCACTGCAAATACGCCCGAGATATACCACGCCTTTTTGCTTGCCTGTTTCTTAACGGTATCGCCATATCTTATCTCCTGCTTAAGAGGATTCTGTGTATAGCCCTGATTACCTGCAGTCGGAGCAGACGCACTCTGTGCCGCATTCTGTCCACCCGGCACAACCGGAATACTATGATTTGATATTGGTGCACTATACTGTCCCTGAGCATTCTGTGCTGCTGCGGTATTCTGAGGCTGTGCTGCGCCTGCCGCTTGTGTAGGAATACTCTGCTCAGCCGGTCTCGCATCAGGCGCTTCGGTCCTTACAGCCTGAGGTGCATCCTCAGCTCTGATAACCGAAGTAACATCCATTCCCTCGTGTCCTGTTTTGCCAACATTATTTGCATCGAAGCGGAGTTCAATGGTCTCACCCATTCGGTCATCGCCCATATCGACACCGACTCCGTCCATATCCGGTATATCGCCATATTTATTAAGATAATCATTTCTGTCGAATTTATGATCATCAACATTTTTAAAAGAATTCTGTGCGCCGCCCTGCTGCGGGATCATATTTCCGCATTTCGGACAAACTGTGATGCCGCTTGATATCCTGTAGCCGCATTTTGTACAAAACATATAGTTTCCCCTCCTTGAATAAGCAAAATAAATCTGCCCTAATATTATACACTAACAGGAGCTGTGTTATCAACAGAAAAACCACTTAAAATTCCAACACCGCCGCCCTTTTCAGAGCTCTGCAAGCTTTCTCATTCTCTCTTCCTTGGAAAACCTGCAGCCGCAGTAATCCTGACGATAGAGGCAGTATTCTTTTGACAATTCTATCGAATGCTTATTTCCGTTTTTCTTCTTAAAGTCACTGAAGAGAAATACAGGTGCCGGTCCATCCTGAGCCATCTCCCTCTCAAGGTTCATTCCGATCTCATTTATCCAGTCTGACCTCTTATAAGGACTGAGCGAAAGAGTCGTTGTAATATAGTCAAATCCGTGATCACGCGCATATTCAGCGGATCTTCTCATACGCAGAGAGTAGCAGTCATAGCACCTCGCGCCTCCCTCAGGAAGCTTTTCCCTGCCCTCTGCCATCTTGAAGAATTCCTCCGGTCCGTAGCCCGGATCTACCGCTTTAACCCCGACGGTAAAGGAAGCCTCACCGATAAACCTTCTGAGCTCCGCAAACCTTTTATCATATTCCTCTTTATCATCAATATTGGGATTATAAAAATACACTGTAATATCAAAATGCTCGGCGATCACCCACAGAACATGTGAGCTGCACGGAGCACAGCAGGCATGAAGCAGAAGTGTCGGTTTCCTGCCGCTTTTATCTATCTCTTCTATCTGCTCAGTGAATATCTGATAGTAGTTTTTATTCATGTTTTTTCTTACCTCCGCTATACGGTTGTCTGAAATCATATTTTTACCTATAACTGACCTTTCAACAGGACTCTGTTTAAACATTTTGCACAACCTCTCAATGAGCCTTCAAGCACTGGAAATATCAAAATTGTATATTATTTACAGTTGACTTTGTGGATATTTTACAATATACTTAACATAAGTGAAGTGTATTGCAAATAACTTGAGAGGGAGGTTTTGCAAATGACGGTTGAACAGGCAGTAAAGAAATACAAAATGGAACCACTTAACGTATATACCGCCAAGGTTAAAGCCAAAGAGCTTAATGTTGAAGAGGTATTATATGCTAATGTTCAAAAGAATAAATATGCATATATCGTTAGAGATGGTGCACGCGGCACCTTCCTTTACAAGGATGAGAAGAGTATTTATACAAAGCTCTTCAAGGGACTTCAGATGATCCCACTTGATAACTGATATCATATTAAACAGATTTTAAAACCGGACAGTATGTGTCCGGTTTTTTTCATCTTCTTATTTATTTTTCTTCTGCCTCTCCGTTAAGTACTGTCTTCTTCTCAGGAACGATCTTCGCATTAAACTTTGACTTCATAAAGAGCTTCATATGTTCAAGCGAAGTCTCATCAAGATCAAGTATAACTATACGGTCATTTCTGGTGGTCTTAACGTAAAGTGCATAGTACTCCTCGCCCTTTACCTGTTCAGTAAAATCAAATACATCAAAAGTTCCCGTTCTCTTCAGATCATTCTGAACCTT
>DOVL01000013.1 GCA_003520105.1 Lachnospiraceae bacterium
CATTCTCCTGTATACTGAGAGTTTTCTGCGTTTATATCGACTCACTGTCCACATATGCATAAAGTGCTTCCTTAAGAGCCTGCATATTCCCCCTGCTGACAGGAAGTCTGTCATCCCTGTCGGTTATTACCTCAGCCTTGCCGAGCTTCTTGACTCTTCTGAGAGAAACGATGTAGCTTCTGTGAATACGGAAGAAACCGTACTGCGCCAGTTCCTTCTCATAATCGGAAATATTATATCTCACAAGATGATCTCCGTTGTCTGTACTGATCCTTATGTACTGATTCTGAGCTTCAAGGTATAAAATACGTCCGATATCAAGGAGTATTTCCTCACCCTCCTCGCGAATCAGGAGCTGCTGTCCCTTCTTCATCCTGTCGGAAACGTAGCGGAGTACCTCCTTCAGTTTGTCCGGATCGACCGGCTTGGTGAGATACCTGAGTGCATTCACCTCATACCCCGTAAGAGCGTATTCCACATGTCCTGTTAAAAACACAATAGAAAGCCCCTCGCTTATGGCGCGGAGCTTTCTGGCTAGAGTAATTCCATCCATAGCCGGCATTTCAATATCCAGAAATACCATATCGTACGGATTTTTCTCAAATGATTTAATTAATTCTCTTCCGTCAGAATAGCTGTCTACAATGATATCCAGACTGTTGCACAGCTTATCTATACGGTTTCTTATATCCTGACGATATTTCTCTTCATCGTCACAAATTGCAATTCTCATATAATAATCTCATTATTTCGACATAGTGCTTTTTCTGCCTGTGTCTTTCTTCTTGCCATTATTCTTCTGGTTTGTATTTGTATTGATAATGCTGTTGCTGCTTCTGCCACTATCCATACTATCCGTTCTGCTTTTGTTATCGATAATGGTATTTACATCATCAACGGAACCAAGATCAATACTGTCAATAAGATTATTATTGTTTATGTGTATCTTGTCAAGATTATTATCAGTCTTAAGCTCTTTCTGGTAATTCTTAAGTGTCTTGTCCATGAACTTGGCTATCTTGGTCATTTCTTCTGCATCACGGTAGAAATAGTTATATCCCTTGCGAGGATCCTTCTTCATATACTCACAGACTTTTTTCTGAAGCATCCTGATCGCATTCTTAGGTTTAAGAAGAGGATCGGCAGCGATCGACTCTGTCATACTCATTCCGATCGGATTTGAAAGAATAGTACATACAATAACCTCAGCCGCTCTGTTCTTGGATGTTCTCATGGATGCAGACATATAATTCTGAAGACCTCGTTCGTAGCCCTCTGCTTCTCCCCTGTTTTCTCTGGCTGTACGATTAAGGAAATCTTCACAGGACATAACGATTTCAACATTCTTGTCATCGATAGACTTGTATTTCTCAAACAGCTTATCAGGGTTGTTCTTAACCAGATCTTTAAATGCCTTACTCTTGGTAAGAAGCTTAACCTCAAACTCAAAGCCTGCTTCTTTATCATTAATGAGCCCATGTAATTGTTCAAGCTTCTCAACATTGAAGCCTTCCTTGTAGGTTTTATCAAGATATGACATAGCTACAAAGCTCTTTGCATAGTCTTCAAGGCTCATATTCTTGGCAAGAGCACTGTAACGTGAAGGCTTACGATCCACCATATAGTTTTCGCCCATAAAAGGACTGAGCTTATTGATCTGCTTTCTGATCATCCTCTGAGTTTCCGAAACCTCGTAAATAGCCATGTAAGGCTTTATCTCATCAGGACCCGGCTTAGGCTCTGCCTCAAGATTATCTCTGTATTTCTCACGAAGCTTGTCTGCGGAAGCAGCTATCTCCTCATAACTCTTCGTACTGTAAGTATAGTTTTTATCATCCTTTACATTACTGAAAGGTATTCTGAGGTTTTCATAATAGTTCACAAGGATAGGAACTTCCTCTATGATATCCTTCGAAATCTTATATCTGGCACCCGTTCTCTTGCCGGTATGTCCGAGAAGTGCTGTATCCTTATCATTCTTGTAGCCATATGCACCCTTATTAACATTCTGGAGTGCTTTCAGTATCTCGGCAGGCTTTGCTTCAGGATCCTTCATCACTTCCATGCATTTTGTGATAGAGTCATAAAGTTTTTTATAAACCTTGGAATTCGAGCTTCCGTCTGCCGTCAGATCAAGCTTTTTCTTAAATGTATCCAGCTTTGTATGGATCAATTCAAGACCTGCCTTCATATTATCGGCATTTTTAACGAATTCCTTAGCATTCTCATATGCTGTATTTTCACCGATAACTTTCTTACCATTAATGGCACGTTCTGCAAAGGCATCTGCTCTTTTAAGTCTGTCAAGCGAATCAAGAACGGCGTTCGCAGTTTTAACTCTCCGCTCCTCTCTTGTGGATCTCTTATGCTTCGGATCCTTCATCTCCTCGTTCTTATGCTCAACATATTTCTTCGTACTGTTATAGGCCTTCTCTTTCTGAACCTCGTACTTCTCAGGTTCCTTCTCCTTGTCGATCTGACTGAGCTTAAGGATATCCTCCTTCATCTTCTTATATTCGTCAGAGGATTTAACATATCCCGGATCAATAGTTTTGGCATCAAGAGCATCATAAAGTCCCTTGATATTATCCGAAAGAGAAAGCTCTTCGATAGGATCAAGCTTTACGTATTGTCTTGCCTGAATTTCAGCCCTGACCTTTTCATGTTTTTCACCCGAAAGATTCATCATGGTTGTTAAGATATTAATTCTCTGCTTCCTTGTCTGGGCATTAACCGGCGGATCCTTAACAAGCAGTTTCCAGACTTCGAGGTTATCCTCATGTCTCTTCATATCTTCAGGGTCATTCTTACGGCTTTTTTCATACGAGTGTTTTTCATTGCGTAGAGCAACGTAAAATTTAGATAAAGCATTTATATCGGCCGACGGATAACCAGCCTTAAGAAGCTGCATCTTCGCCTCAGCTTCATATCTGATATAGTGGTGATCTCTGCCACCACTCACTACCTGATCATATGGATTCTGAAGATGTCCCTTGTCATAATAAACTGCGAATTCTTCCTCGGTCATTGAAAAAAGCTTTTTAGCAGTCTTATTATAATCCTCGTATACCGCTATCATCTCACTGCGGTCTACGCCCTTCTTATCAACAAAATCCTTCCATTTATTATATACATTAACCTCTTTGGTAAGAGTATCGAGTATAGGAGACCCCTCAATCGATTTAATGCTTTCCTTCCAGTCTGAATTCTGAGTTCCAATATATTTAACCTTAACCTCGTCATTTTGTCCAATCGATAACTCAACACCTGCTTTATTTGTCTCAATCGTATTATAGCATTCACGTAGAGCATTCAGGAACATAGGACTGTCAGACTTAAGTCTCTGATGTTCACCGGATATATATACATCCATTGCCTGCCTGATTATCATAACATAGGCTCTTTCTGCCTCTGTAAGCTGTTCCTTTTTAAGATAATCATCAAGAAGCCCGTTAAGCTCCTTAAGGCCATCAATCATTCTCTTGATCGGACCGTTTAAAGCTTTATTATAATATGTTACAGATTGTGTGGTATCATCTATTGTATATAAAGTATTAGGAACTTCACGAGTATAATCTAATTCCAGACTATGCTGATCAAGTTTGCCTGATTCAATCTCTGAAACAAGCTCCGGATATTCATCATTATAAACCAGTGCAATTTCTTCCGTATATCCATTTCTTAAATGCTGCATCAGAGACATTGACGCATACATTGATACTCTTCTCTCAAATGGTATAGAATCCTTGAGAATATCAAAAAGAGCCATTCCAATAAGATTATCCATATCGATCAGATCAGCCTTCGAATATTTATCAGTATAGTTTATTTCGTTTAATTCTTCGTTCTCTTTCATGATTTATCCTCCATATTTTGATCAAACTTTCGTACTTAATTAATCTTTTTAACCAAATATATCATAAAAAGAGCAACAAAAAGGCAACAAACAGGTCATGGGATGCCCGAACAAAGCGAGGGAGGGTCCCATGATCCGAGCAAAGCGAGGACACGTCGTGTGAAACACGACCGCGGCTGTGAAACAGCCGTGCAACATCATGGAACATGATGTTGGTGCATTTACAAGCCATGCATGACGAAAAAATAACACAGATGGGATGCTTGCATACCAATCTGTGTTATTTTTTTGCCATATACGGCGCCTACGGCGACGGTTCTTGATGCACTTGTGCATCAAGAACACAGCATGGTTTGTTACTCTAGTTTACTCGTCAAGAACAAAGCCTGTCTTGTTTTATCCTACGTTAAATCGTCGATGATATCCTCCGCCATGAGCTTCCTCGTGATTCCTTCGTCCATGGCATGTTTTCCGATATACCTGTGAGCTTCCTCCTCGGTCATGCCCTTCTTCTCAATAAGGAGGCATTTGGCCCTGCCGATGATCTTCTCCTCATTCAGCCTCTTCTCGAGAGTACGAAGCTTATGATCAAAAGCGAAAAGCCTCTCCTGCATGGCTATCATGAACTTTACGGCTCTCCTGAGGAGATCATACTCCACAGGCTTGGCAAGCACCATCACACCATAATCCGTAACATAATCTGCCACATCCTTCATGATCTCATTCGGAGTCACGATAAGAACAGACGATGAATACGTTGTACATACATCCATGGCAAACTGGTGTCCCATTTCATCAGGAAGAGGTGCACAGATCACCACGAGATCATAGCTTCTCTCCATAAGCAGTCTTCTGGCTGCATTGGCACTTCGCTTGATCTCTATAGACGTAAAATTCTCACCGGCAACAGCTTTCTTTACGATGGTATTAAATTGTTCGGTTCCGCCGACTATTATTATCGACTTCTGTCTCTCTATATCCTTAGCCATCCAGCATATTCCCTGTTCTGACTCTAAAAAAGCTCAGTTTGATGTCATCCCCGGATCATTTAACGATCACAATGTTATATATCTGTCAATTATCTCCTGAGGAAGGATTCCCTTAACGAAATCACTCTTCGCTGCAGCAGCCGCTGCTTCTTCTCTTGTTTTAGGAAGCATCGGTCCGTTTTCATCATTTATTTCCGGCAGTTCAAGCTTGTTCTCGATTCCATAAAGTCCTGCGTGAATAAGAAGTGCATAGACGATATATGGATTACTCATGGCATCAGGTGAACGGAGTTCAACCCTGGTCTTCCTGCCCGGATGTCTGTCAATGAACAGAAGCTCTGACTCACCTATATCAGACCAGTTAACTCTGTCAGGCGCAGTGCTCCTGCCAAACCTTGCATAGGAAGCCTCTGCAGGGTTCAGGAAGATAGTTATATCTCTTATCCTGTCCATGATTCCGGCTGCAACATAGTCAGCCATATCCTCGCCGGATTCGCTGTTGGCATAGATGTTAATATGATATCCGTTGCCCGGCATATGCCTGATCGGCATAGGTGAAAAATCAGCCTTAAGGCCGTTTCTGTCGGCAACTGTATTTACAACCATCTTGAAGGTAGTCATCTGATCGGCAGCCTTAAGAGGTCTGCCGTAATGGAAGTCAATCTCGTTCTGACCCGGACCTCTCTCATGATGCGATCTCTCAGGTGTAAGGCCCATCTTCTCTATCGTAAGACATATCTCACGTCTTATATTTTCGCCCTTATCAAGAGGCGCGATGTCCATATAGCCCGCGTTATCATAAGGTTCCTCGGTGATGTTTCCCTCGTCGTCCTTCTTGAAGAGGTAGAACTCGGTCTCTGAACCAAATTTGAACTCGAAGCCTTTTTCCTTAGCCTTATCCACAGCCATTTTGAGGATATATCTGGTATCCCCTTCAAAATATCTTCCTGAAGACGTGTAGGTATCACAGAAAAGCCTTACAACCTTTCCGCTGTCCGGTCTCCATGGAAGTACAGACATGGTTGATGTATCAGGTTTGAGATAGAGGTCAGATTCCTTGCAGCCCTCAAAGCCTGCGATCGCACGCGCATTGATAGGGATACCGTCCCTTATCGCCTTCGGAAGCTCGCCCGGCATTACAGAGATGTTTTTCTGCACGCCGAAAGCATCACGGAAAGCGAGACGGATGAACTTAACGTCCTCTTCCTCTATATATTCCAAAACTTTCTCAAGATCGTTTTCCATAAAAACTCCTTTCGATACTAAATGGTTGATATCTCAGGGATGATCTCCTCAAGTACGTCAAGCAGTATCCTGACAGTATCAAGGGAGGTAAATATAGTTACACCATTCTTAACAGCGCACTGTCTGATGGCAGCACCGTCACTGTAATGGATTCCTGACATAATAGCTCTTGTATTTATGATGTAGCTTACATAGCCTGCCTGAATTGAACGAAGCACCTCATCACTTCCGTCGGATAGCTTGCCGCGGAGTCTGGTTCTGATTCCATGACTCTTCAGGAACTCTGCAGTACCCTTGGTTGCCTCGATATTAAAGCCAAGCTCGTAGAATCTTCTTACAAGAGGAAGTGCCTCCTCCTTGTCCTCATCCGCAAGGGTAACCATTACGGTTCCGTATGACTTCATCTTGATTCCTGAAGCCTGCATTGCCTTATAAAATGCTATCTTCAGTCTTCTGTCATAGCCGATAGCCTCACCTGTTGATTTCATCTCAGGTGAAAGATATGCATCCATTCCGTT
>DOVL01000091.1 GCA_003520105.1 Lachnospiraceae bacterium
GATTGACAAGGAAGTCAAGGATCGTCGTAACGAAATTCAGCGTATGGAGAAGAGAGTTCTGTCACGCGAGGAGAATCTTGACAAGAAGAGTGATGCTCTTGAGAAGAAAGAGGCTTCACTTTCTGCAAGAGAAGCAGATATTGTTAAGAGAAAAGCTGAGATTGACGAACTTTCATCAAAGAGATTACAGGAACTGGAAAGAATCTCCGGACTTACCTCTGAACAGGCAAAGGAATATTTATTAAAGACTGTTGAAGACGAAGTTAAACACGAAACAGCAGTCATGATCAAGGAATTGGAGTCCAGGGCTAAAGAAGAAGCCGACAAGAGAGCTAAGGATTACGTAGTTTCAGCTATTCAGAAGTGCGCAGCAGATGTTGTTTCAGAATCAACAATATCTCTGGTACAGCTTCCGAATGATGAGATGAAGGGACGTATAATAGGTCGTGAGGGTAGAAATATCAGAACCCTTGAGACAATGACCGGTGTTGATCTTATAATTGACGATACACCGGAAGCTGTTATACTTTCATGTTTTGATCCTATAAGAAGAGAAGTTGCAAGAATCGCACTTGAAAAGCTTATAGTTGATGGCAGAATTCATCCGGCAAGAATCGAGGAAATGGTTGAGAAGGCTAAGAAAGAAGTCGAAGTCATGATCCGAGAAGAAGGTGAAGCTGCCGCTCTTGAATGTGGTGTACATGGATTACATCCGGAAATTATCAAACTTCTCGGACGTATGAAATTCAGAACAAGCTATGGTCAGAATGCACTTAAGCATTCTGTTGAAGTATCTCAGCTTTGTGGACTTATCGCCGGTGAGATCGGTGAAGATGTTAAGCTTGCTAAGAGAGCAGGACTTCTTCATGATATCGGTAAATCAGTTGATCATGAGATGGAAGGCTCACATGTTACTATTGGTGTAGATATTTGTAGAAAATACAAAGAATCAGCCGTTGTTATCAATTCGGTAGCATCACATCATGGTGATTGCGAGGCAGAGAGTTTAATTGCTTGTATAGTACAGGCTGCTGATACAATTTCAGCTGCAAGACCTGGTGCTAGAAGAGAAACGTTAGAGACATACACCACAAGACTTACAAAGCTTGAGAATATAGCTAATGAGTTTAAGGGTGTTGATAAGACTTTTGCTATTCAGGCAGGACGAGAGATCAGAGTTATTGTAGTTCCTGAGCAGGTTAGTGATGCGGATATGGTACTTCTTGCCAGAGATATTTCTAAGAAGATTGAAGATGAACTTGAATATCCTGGACAGATCAAGGTTAGCCTTATTCGTGAATCAAGAGTAACTGACTATGCTAAATGATCCCGATTAACTTTTCTATCCCCTGATAATATAATTATCAGGGGATTTTTAAGTATATTGCACCTCATTAATACAAGTATTACCATAGTTTTCCGAAATAAATATTTATCATATAAGGATGAGTTTATGAGATTGATCGATAGAGAATTAAAATATAAAGGCCACCGTGTTGAGGTTTACGAGGATACGATCGAGGCTGATGACGGAAAAGTTCTTCACTATGACTTTGTTCATAACAGAAACGGTTCGGGCATACTGCTTGTGGATAATTCGAAAGGAACAGAAGAACTTATATTTGTAAGGCAATATAGAAACGTTCTGGGAAGATATGATATAGAAATACCTGCCGGCTGTCAGAATTATCCGGATGAAGAATTTGAAGTCTGTGCCTTAAGAGAGGCGGAAGAGGAGACCGGACTTATACCGAGTAAGGTTGTTTTCATAACAAAAATTATCGCTGCGGTTGGCCTCTTTGATGAAATGACATCGATTTATATCGGAACTGATCTTGAAAAAGGCTCTATTCACAGGGATGACGACGAATATATTGATATAGTCAGAATGTCACTTGATGAAGCGGTCGAGGCTGTATACAAAAATGACATAATTGACAGCAAAACAATTATAGCAATCCTTGCTTATAAAGACATGAAAATACAGGGTAAATTATAGTATATGTTTCAGATGGCTATTTTTTACATATTTGTTAACAATAATTATTTAACAATTGATAAAAATATTTAAATTTTTTTCTCAACATTTAGTTGCGGGTTACGTAATATTACACCGTATTTTGTGAAAATGCCAAAAATCCTTGAAAATGCGTCATTTTCATATAAAAATTATGATTGATTTTATGTTAATTTGAAATTATACTGTAACATATATTGAGAAAATTTGGGGCAATACTATGGGTGATTACATAAAAAGTTTTATCGAATATCTTAAAGAGGTTAAGCGTTCAAGTGAGAATACTGTAGCTTCATACAGGAGAGATCTCAGCAAGCTTGACTCTTATCTTAATTCCAATAAAATATCCCTGAAGGAAGTTAATTCAACTACATTAAACACTTACATTCTGAAGCTTGAGAAGGAAGGGTTGAGTTCTGCAACGGTTTCAAGAAATGTTGCCAGTATCAGGTCATTTTTTGCCTTTCTGCTTAACCGTGGGATGATTAGTTCAAATCCTACAGAAAGCATCAAACCTCCTAAGGTTGAAAAAAAGGCTCCGGAAACGCTTTCGATCGAGGAAGTTACGCTTCTTCTTGATCAGCCTGTCGGAGAAAGTAATAAAGAGATACGCGACAAGGCTATGCTTGAACTTCTTTATGCAACCGGAATGAGAGTTACTGAGTTGATTTCAATAAAGTATCAGGATATTGATATGTCCATGAACTTTGTTCAGTGCATCGACAATGGCAAGGCGAGAATAATCCCTTTTGAAAATGCAGCTAAAAATGCACTGACCAAATATATCATCAATGTCAGACCTTCAATGTGTGGAGATTCAGAATATCTCTTCACTAACTGCAAGGGTGAACAGATGACGAGACAGGGCTTCTGGAAGATTATAAAACTTTATGCAAACAGAGCCGGAATTGATAAAGATATAACTCCTCACATGATCAGACATTCTTTTGCCATGCATATGGTTAATAATGGTGCTGACCTTAGAGCTCTTCAGGAAATGCTGGGACATTCAGACATTTCGACTACTCAGGTTTATCTGAAAGGAAAGAGGAGCAAGCTTAAAGAAGTTTATGACATGGCACATCCGAGAGTTGGTGTCAGCTGATAGGTCAATTATTCTCATTGATCGAACTGATACTAAGGCAACTGAGCTATATAAGAATATATAATAATCAAGTAATACGAAAGGAGCCGGCAGTTAGTTTTTCATGACTGCCGGTATAATATTTTATGGCGGGATCATCTTTTGGCAATTTATTAAAACTTACAACCTGGGGCGAGTCTCACGGACCGGCACTTGGTGTTGTGCTTGATGGCTGTCCGGCAGGGCTTGCTATCGATGAAGAATACATTCAGCGATTTCTTGACAGAAGAAAGCCAGGTCAGTCTGAATTCTCAACCCAAAGAGCTGAAGGTGATAAGGTTGAAATCTTATCAGGGGTATTTGAAGGCAGGACAACGGGGTGTCCGATTTCGATGATGATTAGAAACGAAACTCAGATTTCCAGAGATTACAGCAATATAGCTGAAGTATACAGACCCGGACATGCAGATTATACCTTTGATAAAAAATTTGGTTTCAGAGATTATCGCGGTGGCGGCAGATCATCGGGAAGAGAAACTGCGGCAAGAGTTGCAGCCGGGGCGATAGCAATCAAGATTCTTTCAGAACTCGGTATCAGTTTTACAACTTATGTTGAATCGGTTGGAGATATAAGTATTAATCCTGATAATTTCGACAAGGATGAAATATTTAAGAACAAGCTTTATATGCCTGATAAAGAAGCGGCTGAGAGGGCTTCCGAATATCTGAAAGGTTTATCTGTCGATAAAGATTCATCCGGAGCAACGGTAAAATGCATCATCAGCGGTGTACCGGCCGGACTTGGCGACCCTGTATTCGATAAGCTGGATGCAAGACTTGCCATGGCTATTACATCAATCGGTGCTGTTAAAGCATTCGAGGTCGGTAACGGAAAGGAAGCATCCAAGCTTAAGGGCTCTGAGAATAACGATGAGTTTTATAACGATAATGGTGTTGTCAGGAAGAAAACAAACAATTCCGGCGGAATACTCGGTGGAATCAGCGACGGCAGTGATATAATTCTGACAGCTTCCTTCAAGCCTACACCGTCAATCTACAAAGAACAGCATACAGTGAATAAAGCTCATGAAGATGTATCGATCGAGATAAAAGGCCGTCATGATCCGATCATTGCTCCGCGTGCAGTTGTTGTTGTCGAGGCTATGTCGGCACTTGTGATAGCGGATGCGCTTCTTCAGAATTGTACCAGCAGGATGGATAATATAATTAAAGTCTATAATGATTAATTATTAATCTGATAATATTTGATAATCATTCGGATATAACGTTGGCAGTGTTTAATAATATCATTATGTTGTTTATTCAAAAAAATGTTGCATAATAAAGCGAGGTCTGATATTATGCTACTGACCTTTACTTAGATAAAGGAGAACTCCGACCTTTTTCTCAGTAACAGGCGAACAAAATATAAGGAGGTTGTAACAATGATTACAGCAGAACAGAAGAAGGAAATTATTGCAAAGTACGGTAACGGCGAGGGCGACACAGGCTCAGCTGAGGTTCAGGTAGCGCTTCTTACAGCACGTATCAATGACCTTAACGAGCACTTCAAGGCTCATCCTCATGATCATCACTCAAGAAGAGGTCTTCTTAAGATGGTTGGTCAGAGAAGAAATATGCTTGCTTACATCAAGAGCAAGGATATCAATCGTTACAGAAAGCTTATCGAGAGCCTCGGCCTCAGAAAATAATCTTCCTGAATCGAACATATTAAGCCATGCTTTGTTCTTGACTTGCTTCGCGTCGTCAAGAACCGTCGCCACGGGCGCCGTATAGCATGAATAAGAGGCTGATTCGAATACAAGTATTCGATTGGCCTCTTTTTCATTGCTGCATGGCTTACCGTTTAGCTTTATTTTTTCTTGAATATATATATTTTCTATGATAAAATAACAAAGACTGTTTTGAGGTGCGTCCGAGACTACTGAAAAGGACATTTGATGAGTATTTAAATGTATTTTTCAGTCGTTTCGGAACCTCGGAATAAATATAAAAACAAGGAGACAAAAAATGTACAAAAAGTTTGAAATGGAACTTGCCGGAAGAACTCTTCGCGTAGACGTTGACAGAGTTGGCAAGCAGGCAAATGGAGCAGTTCTTATTCACTATGGTGATACTGTAGTTCTTTCTACAGCTACAGCCGCAAAGGAACCAAGAGAGGGTATTGATTTCTTCCCGCTTTCTGTTGAATACAACGAGAAGATGTATGCAGTTGGTAAGATCCCGGGTGGATTTAACAAACGTGAAGGTAAGGCATCTGAAAATGCAATACTTACCTGCCGTGTTATCGATCGTCCTATGAGGCCTCTCTTCCCAAAGGATTATCGTAACGATGTTACTCTTGAAAATCTCGTAATGTCAGTTGATCCTGAGTGCGCACCTGAACTTACAGCTATGCTCGGTACAGCTATCGCAGTATCAATCTCAGACATTCCTTTTGACGGACCTTGTGCAACAACACAGGTTGGTCTCGTAAACGGAGAATTCATCTTCAACCCAAATTCAACACAGAATCTTGAATCAGACCTTAAACTTACAGTAGCTTCTACAAGAGAAAAGGTTATCATGATCGAGGCAGGAGCAAATGAAGTTCCTGAAGATAAGATGCTTGAGGCTATCTTTGCAGCTCACGAAGTTAACCAGAAGGTTATCGAGTTCATCGATCAGATCGTTGCAGAGTGCGGCAAGCCAAAGAGCAGTTACACAAGCTACGCAGTTCCTGAGGATCTTATGGCTGACATCATGGCTGAGTATCCTATGGAATCTATGGAAGAGGCTGTATTTACAGATGATAAGCAGACAAGAGAGAATAATATATTTGCCATGAAAGAGAAGCTTCGTGAGAAGTATGCTGAGAATGATGCATGGCTTGGACGTCTCGACGATGCTCTTTATCAGTATCAGAAGAAGACGGTTCGTAAGATGATTCTCAAGGATCACAAGCGTCCTGACGGAAGAGCAATCAACCAGATCAGACCACTTGCTGCAGAGGTTGATCTTATTCCTAGAGTTCATGGTTCTGCCATGTTCACAAGAGGACAGACACAGATCTGTGATGTTGTTACACTTGCACCTCTTTCTGAGGCTCAGAAG
>DOVL01000168.1 GCA_003520105.1 Lachnospiraceae bacterium
AGCGGCGTTATATATAACGCCGCTATAGCCGATAATTTGAGAAGGAATACTATTTTATGATAGAACTCATCCGATTAAACGGTGAACCGCTGTACGTAAATTATCTCCAGATATTGTCGATAGAAAAGATACCTGAAACCAAGGTGAAGCTCACAACAGGTGATTATTATCTGGTTAAGAATACATTGGAGGACATCGAAGAACAGATCATGAGATTCCTGCATGAGGTAGTGATTTTCAGGGAAAAGAGTATCCATGCCGGATAAAACAGGTGGGTTTACAGGAGGCTTAGGTAGATGGATTTAACGCTTTTGATCGGCTGGTTTTTGGCAGCAGCTCTAATTGTAAACGGTATCACCGTGGAAAAGCTGGGGAACTTCTGGGATCAGCCGTCTTTCGTCATCGTTGTTGGAGGTACTATTGCAAGTCTTATAGCATGTTATCCCTTCAGGATGCTTAAGGATGTTCCCAAGCACATAGGAACCTGCCTGAGAGGCAGTAAAAAGTATGATGTTCCGAAGACTGTGGAGCAGATAGTAGATCTGGCGATGATAGCAAGACAGAGCGGACTGCTGGCACTGGAAGAGAAGGCCGGAGAGATAAAGGAACCGTTTTTCAAAGCTGCAGTACTTATGATAGTAGATGCAAACGATCCGGATAAAGTCAGATTTGTACTTGAAAGGCAGGTTGAGGATATGATGTCCCGCCATGATGAAGCAAGAGGCATGTATATTAAGGGATCGGCTCTTGCACCGGCCTTCGGAATGATCGGCACACTGGTTGGACTTGTAAACATGCTTAAGGGCATGGATCTTTCCGGATCCGGTGGAGCAAGCTCCCTCGGACAGGACATGGGTGTTGCGCTTATCACAACCTTCTATGGATCTGCATTATCCAACGTAATATTCCACCCTATCGCCCAGAAGCTTGCGGTGAGAGAGGGTGAGGAGGTTCTTTACTGCTCTACGGTTATCGAAGGAGTTATATCCATTCAGTCAGGTGAGAACCCCAAGTACATAAGAGAGCATCTTCTTGCATCACTGCAGAGAGGACAGCAGACCAAGCTGCTCAAGAAGGCCGACGGAGGAGGTAAATAACAGATGAAAAAGAAAGGCGGAGGAGGTGACGAAGGCGGAAGCTGGATGGACACATATGGTGACCTCGTAACCTTGCTTCTGTGCTTTTTCGTTCTTTTGTACTCCATGTCAAGTGTAGACAGCCAGAAATGGGATCTTTTTGTACGAAGCATATACCCTGACGGCAAAACCCCAAGTGAGAGAGCCGCTGAAGCTCAGGATACTGCCCTTGTCAACGCACAGGTGGTGGAAGAAGGAGTTCCGCCGGAGGGTATCGTAGGAAATCCCGAGATAGATGAGAATCTTCTGAAGGAGTCGGATCTGTCCGAGATTTATCTTCAGATAGCCCAAAAGCTTAACGAGGCAGGCATCGAAGGGGTAACCGTAACCCGGGGTGAAGACTACACCTTCGTGGTTTTTAAGGACAAAGCCTTTTTTGCCGGTGACAGCTCTGTATTATCAGAACAAGGACAGAAGACACTGGATATATTATGTGATACAATAAGCAATGATAATGAATTGATATCACAGCTGAATGTAATGGGTCATACCGCACAGGCTGATCCTAATAAGATAAACAATGCAAGAAATGACCGCATGCTTAGCTCCATGAGAGCCGCAGAGGTTTGTATCTACATACAGAATAAGGAATTCCTGGATCCGGATAAGCTGGTAAGCATTGGATACGGACAGTTCAGACCCCTTGAAGACAATAACACGGCTGAGGGAAGAGCTGCCAATCGAAGGGTTGAGATACTGATCATAGATAAGGACGGTGATGTCAGGGATCTGGATGAGTATTATAAGGAATTGAATGAAGGCATTAACGCTGACACCACTATCATTACAACCGGTGAAAGCGTAGCAACGGCAGATGATGGATTGTCTGCCGGTATAAGTGAAAATACGGTGATGCTGACTCCTGCCGGAGGAAGTGATACATCGTCTGTTACCTCATCCGCCGAGGGAGTGTCGGGTCAGGCTGATTTAGAAAGTTATGCAGCAAACGCAGTGAATGATCTAACTTCACTGGATGCCGCTTTACAGGCCGGACCGTAGTTTTTTATTACGTCTGCCGCGTAAAGAGGTGTATTAACCTGGTATGATAAACAGAGGGGTGTTTAACATATGGCAGACGTATTATCCCAGAGTCAGATTGATGAACTTCTGAAATCAATGGCCGGTGGCGGCGGTTCCTCTCCCAAAGAGGAAAAAGCAGAGGTAACCAAAGCAGCAGAGCCGGAAAAGAAAGAAGAAAACTTTAATAAGTATGATTTCTACAGTCCTCGTAAGTTTACAAAGGATAAGATCAAGCTCCTTAGAAGTATTTATGAGAACTATGCGAGAATCCTTACATCTCAGGTAAACGGTGTATTCCGCGTACTTACGGATATCACTGTTATAGAGCTCAGAGAGAGCCGTTACTATGAGTATGTAAACATGTTCCATGAGAATGACTGCATGACCATCGTTGATGCTTATATCGACGAAAAGGGCAAGAGCAATGTGCCTCTCATGATATATTGCACACCGGGTCTTATCATTACCCTTATAAACCATATGCTGGG
>DOVL01000148.1 GCA_003520105.1 Lachnospiraceae bacterium
TCTTTTATTATTATGATCAATTATTATCTTGACAACGTCGGTGTCCAGTATTTCTGATTGTAGATATCAGTAAAGAGATATGCAATCTTAACCTTTCCCTCTCCCACATCAGTATTACTGATCACATCTGTTACGCCATCAAGTTCAGCATAACCTATAACATAGCTATCCTGGTATACCATATCATACGAATAATAATCACATATAAATGTAACCTTTACTTTTGATCCATCTGTTTCATTAAGAAGATCTGTCTCAATCTTAGCTACCGCATCTGTCTCGCCTTCCCTGTAATCAACCTGATAACCTGCAATATATCCTTTCGGATTTTCGTTATCAAATACAAGTATAAGGTTTACTCTCGTGCCATTGATTATTGCAGGAACACGACCTGTGATCGTATAATCATCACCATTTTCAACAGTATCAAGATGATAATATGCAACCGGCTGACCATTGATAGATATCCACGTCCTGTCAACATCTGCAACGATCTTTCCGTCATCATCATAGCTGTAAATATTATCAAGTCCGAGATCAAGATATCCGGTTCCGTCATCATAAAACAGATTCTGATCTATGCTGTGTATAAGCGCAAGCTGATCGCTTTCAAGTGCGATCTTAGGAGTACCGTTCTCGTCCTCCCATACAAGCTTTGTAGGATCAAAATAATTATTTGAAATATACTCAGCTGCTTCATCAACATCAGTCTCATCCATGAAGTCTGTATTCGATTCATCAAGATCATCTATAACATGGCTTCTGCCACCGAAGAAAGCGCCAAGAAGGTTTGAAATAGAATCACTTCCGCCGCCCGATCCGCCGCCAAGAAGATCAAAGAGAGATGACCCTGCATTACTTGAACCACCTGCCTGAATCTGGCCTGACGTCTCAAGACTTGCAAACTGACGGATGCATTTGCTGTATTCATCATTCATTCCTATAGCCGAATAATTCTGGCACGCTTTATCAACATAAGAAGTTCTCTGATATGGAAAATATATTGATACTCCGTAGGCATCTGTCATATTCAGAGAAGTTCTGTTATACTTGACAGCACCCTTAAGAGCCTTTGCAAGCTCCTCTCCTTCAGAGGTTTTCATGTTCTGAGCAAGATTTACAAGGTCAACCTGATCAATCCTTGAACTTTGTGCAAATTCTCTTGTAACGTTTCTTGCATCTGAAACCTGCTTATATTCTTTATTGGTGATAAGTCCGCTTACCGATTTTGAAAAAGTGCCGATCTTGGATGGTACTGTATTAGCAAACTCAGCAAGGTCGATCAGAGAAAGTGTCGTAGCCTGACCGCGGCATTTCTGCTTGCAGGCATAGGTATAATCATCAATGATCAGCTTTCCGAGTTCAAGCGTAGACATTGATGTATTTGCGCCAAGCTTGGTAAGCCAGTTGGTGTAGAACCAGCCGATACCCGGCTCAGTCTCTTCCGAAGCGACCATGTAATCAGCATAAGGATCAAGCATAAGAGCTGTCTCTGCAGTTGCCATAAGGCAGGCATCAAAACCGATCATATCAAAGGTAACGCCAGCATCCTTAAGAGCTTTATTGATACCACTGAGAGTCATTGAACCGCTGTTCTTATACTTCTCATCATATCCGTAACCACTTACAGATCCTCCGCCGTGATCCCACATGATAAGTTCATATCTGTTGGCAGGGAAATTGGTTGCACAATATTTGATAAAGCCTGACAGAGTATCCGGATCCGTCATCGGCTTATTGCCATCATCGGTAACCAGACATGTCATAGAACCCTTTTTAACCTGGAATATCTGATTAACCTTATTACTGATACCGTTTGTCTTCCACTTAGAACAACCACCGGTATATACGATAATATTGATGTTATCTCCAAAATCAGCCGATGCCATCTCGGAAAGATCAGCTGAAGACATACCATACTTAGACTCAAGATCTGTACCGCACATAAATACCATAAATGTTATGGTATCCTGATTGTTACCAAGAATCTTCGTACGTTTCTCACGTGATCCCGCAGCAACCGTTGTATCAAGCTTATAGTTTGCACCATCACTTGCACTGCCGCTGCCGATATCCTCAGTAACAGCCGTACCTCCACCGATATTCTGGCTGCCACCCGCGCTGCTTCCGCCCGATCCGGAACCACCACCGGCACCACCACCGCTGAAAAGCATCATTATGATACCGATTATCGCAGCAAGGATACCACCGCCGCCACCTATGGCTGCGGCCTTATTGATATGATGTCCCTCACCTGATTCACCTCTTCTTCCTTGTGAATCAGATGATCCAACAGGGCCTGTTCCGAGTCCTTCGCCCTTTCTTCCTACACCTTTACCATTATTGGTAACGTATTTTTCTCTGGCTCTTGGTCTGTTTCTTTCTTCCATACTTTCACCCTTCTTATACAGCAGTTCATATTAAATCAAACAGAACCACAATATATTATTAAATAATATTTCCATGAACGTCTTTATCAGCATATTAATGCAAGCGTCACCGTCGGTCTTTATCGACAAATTCCAGGCTTATGACAGCAAGCATAGCAAATCCTATTGCGAACAGCCCGAGGAATTCCCACCTGAGACGTACATTTTCATTTGTCCTCTTATATTCAGGCTTGAAATTGGATTTTGCAGCCTGTTCATTTATTTTTTCATCATATCCCTCTTCTTCAAGCTGCATGATCCTCCATAGCAATTGAAAGTCTCTTCTTCTGACCGCCTGAGAGCTTCTCAACAAGATTACCCTTTACCGGCTCAAGTCCAAAGAACTTCAGAACCTCCATAGCGCGATCTTTTCTTTCCTTAGCATCCATACTGGTAGGAAGTCTAAGTTTTGCAGCATCGATAATCGTATCATATACGGTATCATTCATACGCATAAGATCCTGCTGCGGAACAAAGCCTATACGATATTTCATCTTATCGTAGTCAGCATAGATACTGCTGCCGTTAAGTACTATCTGAGCCTTGGCAGGTTCATAACCGTTAACAGCATTTACGAATGTAGTCTTACCGGCACCGGAGCCACCCAGAAGAAGAACCATATGTCCCGGCTCGATATTCATATGAATATCACGAAGAAGGTAGTTTTTCTTAAGGAAGTTTCCTGCCGTTCTTTCTGTAATATTTACCGTGAGACCCGAATCAAGTACCTTTGCTG
>DOVL01000311.1 GCA_003520105.1 Lachnospiraceae bacterium
CCATCGCACTGCGGCTCATATTTTCAGCGACATAGAACATATCGTCTCTGTCGTCGTCTGAAATATTATCATCCTGACGGTAAGTGTTTTGATTCTGCCTGCCCGGTCCTCCTACCGCAGGACCTCCTCCGCTGTAGCTGCTTCCTGCATTGTTCGATCCGCCTCTGTAGCTGCTATTTCCTGAACCGCCTCCGTAGCTTCCGCCCGAACCGCCACTGTATCCGGAATTATATGAATTGTTCCCAAAAGAACCCGGTCCGTACATTCCCGGACCCGCGCCTGCGGATCTGCCGGAATACCTTCTCGCATCCTCTTCCTTACGCTTCTCTATATCATCCTTGTCACTGACAAGCTTGTATTTTTCAACTTTAATTGCCCCCTGAGACGGCTTATAATTAGCCATCTTCCTCTCTTCGTCAGCCGTCATGCCTGTCGGCGGCTCACTCGGATCGCCGGCGATAACGGGTCCGAATGTATCCTCAAGCCTGCCTTCTATGATCTCGTCATAAAACTCCAGCCTGATAATAAAATTAAGTATATTATTTATAAAAAAATTATGGAGCCGCTGCTCGAAACGGAGCGAATTGCCGTTACAGTGGACTATCAGATCGCCAAACTGCTTGAATACCTGATAGAGATCCCTCGCATCCTCCAAAGAAACAGATGCCATACCGCCCTTCATCTTCTTCTCGGTGAGCGCAACACTTCTGAGTGTAGGCGGCAGCTTTTTCAGGAAGCTGTCCTCGGAAATATAATCCAGACCATAGCTTCTGGCAAGGATAGTGTAATCCATCAGAACATTCAGATTGCTGTTGATGGTGTCGAGCTCGGCGAGATCAACGTAGCCGTCACAGACAGCCAGCAAAAATGCCATATTCATCAGCTCATCACAAAGAGAGAAGAACATGTCCCCTTCAGGATAGTCGGGGATGAGCTTCTCGTATTTGTCGCATATGTCTTTTGCCTTAATGAGGCGTTTTCTGAAACTTACCATCTTTTACTCCAGATATATAAATTCCTTACGGATTCCAATAATTTATAGTTAACAAAACATTACATTCCATAGTAATGCAGAAGTTCTTCCGTGTAGATGCCACCTTCTTTATAGACGTTGAGGGTGGGGAGGATGCGGAGGCCTGGGTGACCACCTTTATATGATTCAATGAGAACCATGTTAGGTTCACTGCCCTCGCGTGGCTGAACCAGCTGCATACGCTTCGGTTCAAGCTTATATTTACGGAGAAGCTCCATTATCTCGGCCATACGGAAAGGCTTATGTACCATTGCAAAACTGCCGCCCATCTTGAGGAGATATGATGCTGCTCTGATCAGATCCTCGAGCTTCATCATTATTTCGTGCCGCGCTATATTTACCGAATCATTCGGATTGTGAAGTCCGTCCGTATCTGCGATGTATGGCGGATTGGAAGTGACTATGTTGAACTTCTCGCGCCACTCGCTTCGAAGTCTGCCTACATCACTCACCGATCCGTTTTCTGCGTCATCAATCACATCATTGACATCATTCACGCCATTACTACTCAGTTCACTGACATCATGAGTATCATTAACACAATTACTTACGTCATTATCAGCGACTTGTTTTGGAGGATTGATATCGCAAATATTTCCGCACACAACGTTCATCCTGTCAGATACGTTATTAAGCGCCGCGGATCTTCCTGCCATATCGGCCATTTCCGGTTGAATCTCAACGGCTGTGAAGCTGGCCGCTTTATCCTTGGCTAGCATCAGAAGAGGAATTATTCCCGTACCGGTGCAGAGGTCCATTCCTACGGCTCTTTTTCTTCCGGTTGCAAAGTTTGCCAGAAGCACTGCATCCATTCCAAAACAGAACTGCGACGGATCCTGGATAATCCTGAATCCGTTGCACTGCAGATCATCTATCCTTTCACCGTCCCTAAGCAGTTCCTTCTCTGTCATCCTTCTCTCCCACGGCAATCTGTCGCCTGCCGGTCATCTTATTTACTCACAGCTATTATCACCTGTCGGCCGTCTTATTTACTCACAGTCATGCACCGGCAATCTGACATTTAATCATTCACAGCTGTTCATCATCCGGCTGTCTTATTTACTCACAGCTATTATCACCTGTCGGCCGTCTTATTTACTCACAGTCACGCACCGACCGTCTGCCGTTTTATTCATCATTAAGCTTTGAGCCGACATCACCCTTCTCAAGGGCTTCAAGTGCTTTAAGCTCCCTGTCATCTATCTTCTTGTCGTCATATTTTCTCTTATGAGGCTTGTATTTCAGTTCGGAAATCTTATATTCAACAAGCTCCTTGTTGTCCTCATCATCAGTAACCAGAAGCTTAACATACTGGCGGAGAACATTTACGGAAGCGACCTCGCCGCGAGTTCCATCGTAAGCGGTAACTGTATCGCCAACATTTGGAAGTCGGCTGTTCAGGTATTCGTAAGTATCCTGCTCATGCTTCAGGCAGCACATAAGCCTTCCACAGACTCCCGATATCTTGGTCGGATTGAGTGAGAGATTCTGCTCCTTCGCCATCTTGATGGATACCGGAATAAACTCTGAAAGACATTTGTTGCAGCAAAGCTCTCTGCCGCAGATGCCTATACCGCCCCTGATCTTGGTCTCATCCCTGACACCGATCTGACGAAGCTCTATTCTTGTTCTGAATACAGATGCAAGATCCTTAACAAGCTCACGGAAATCGATTCTTCCGTCAGCTGTAAAATAAAACAGAACCTTATTGTTGTCGAAGGTGTATTCTGCATCAATCAGCTTCATCTTGAGCTTATGAGCCGCAATCTTCTCGTTGCAGATTCTGATAGCTTCCTTCGATTTTTCTTTATTTGTCTCATAGCGTTTTGTATCGTCATCGGTTGCAAGACGCATGATGGTCTTGAGATCGGCCACCAGCTTGTCATCGCTTATGGTTCTCCTGCCGAGAACAACCTTTCCGTATTCAACGCCTCGCGCCGTCTCGACTATAACGGCATTTCCGGTTTCAACCTCGAAGTTACCCGGGCTGAAATAATAAATCTTGCCGTTCGGTCTGAAACGGACTCCTATAACTTCTTTCATTTTATATCTCCTTCAAGGTCATGATCAGAAGCTTCATGATATCATCAAGCTTCGCATTTGCGGCAAGCCTTATTTTTGCTTTCTCTATCGCTCTGGACTTATCCTCAAGCTCGTTGAATGACAGATATTTTGCCTGCTCCATGATCGTCTTGTACTGATCCTTGAACATGATCTTATCAATCTTGCCCGTAACTTTGAGCATCAGGATATCTCTGTACCATACCATCATCAGATCAAGATACTCGCCCATTGTTATCTTGTAATGCTTGTCGCAGTCCTCGATAACCGCCGCAACTGCCTCTGCGTCCATCTTGTAGATATTTGTTTCCAGATGGATTACAGACTTAACAAGCCTGTCGTAGTCCTCATTTGTCGCAAGCTTGATGGCCTTGCCGAGATTGCCCTGTGCATATTCAACACAGAAGCTCGCCTTCTTGTCATCCAATTTAAAATTCTCAACCAGATAATCATAGATATCCCTCTCCTTGACCGGCTTGGTCGAAAGAGTGATACATCTGGAAATAATGGTTGGGAGCAGCCTGTCCAGCGTAGTTGTCAGAATAATAATTATACCATATTCCGGCGGTTCTTCAATAGTCTTGAGCAGAGAATTCTGCGCAGCTACGTTCATCATTTCGCCATCCTCAATGATGTAAATCTTATATTTTCCGCTGTACGGCTTGATGTCGATCGTATTTACCACATTCTGCCTGATATCATCAACGGAGATGAGCTGTGGCTTCTCATGTTCAACAAATATGATATCCGGATGGCTTCCCGAATCAACCTGTACACAGGATTTGCAATGATTACAAGGGTCGATCTTGCCCTCTTCGCACTGCAGCGTCTTGGCAAAGGAAAGCGCAAGGGACCTCCTGCCGCTGTCAGCCTCGCCGCAAAGAATATACGCATGGCTCACGCGGTTCATCTCTATGCTCGCCTTAAAATGTCTGATTATATCCTCATGTCCTACTATATGCTGAAAATCCATATGCATGCACCTCCCAACTTTCTGCAGATCAGCTCACATACTTACTCACTTCGGAAATAATGATCTCATGTATCTCCTCAACGCTCTTCGTTGCGTCGATTCTCACAATCCTCTCGGAATCCCTATCCGCCATCTCGCGGTAGCCCTGAGCTACCTTCTCATGGAAGGAAAGCTTCTCAAGTTCCATCCTGTCCAGATCCTTCTGATCCTTCTTCCTTGCAATTCCAACCTCTGCAGGAAGATCCAGCAGGAAGGTCTTGTCCGGAAAACGGTTCCTTGTGGCGTATTTATTTATCTCATAAACGGTCTCAACTCCGAGCCCTCTTGCGATTCCCTGATATACTGCAGAAGAATCCACGAAGCGGTCGGAAATAACGCATTTTCCTTCCTCAAGCGCCGGCAGGATAACCTCCGAAACCAGCTGCGCCCTTGCGGATGCATAAAGGAGAAGTTCGGTCATATAGTCCATCTCGGTGTAATCCTTGTTCAGGATGATCCCTCTCACAGCCTCGCTGATCCTGGTTCCGCCCGGCTCTCTCGTTATGACGCACTCGATCCCTTTATCTTCAAAATATTTTTTCAAAAGCTCTATCTGAGTGGATTTGCCCGATCCGTCCGGACCCTCCATTGATATAAAAAATCCGTTCACTGTATTCCTCCATTGCAACGATCACTATATATCGATAATATTAATGTCTCTCGTTCACCACTTTACTCTGTCTGCAAGCATCGGTGTACGATTCAATTCTGTAACAATGTGTTCTCATCACGATTAACGGTTCTCCAGCAGCGTATTTTGAATAACGATCTGCTCCTGGTCGTAAATATGTTTACGCATGACTCTCTGAGCCGCTTCCTTGTCGCCACGGAGTATCGCTCTAGTAATCTCGTCATGCTCGGTGATCAGCTTGTCGTGGTAGCTGAAAACCTTGACGTATTCAAAACGATATCTGTAAACCTTCTCACGAAGATTCATCGCCATCGAGATCAGCCTCTGATTCTCCGATGCCTCAAATATAACGTCATGGAATTTTTCATCCTTCTCAACTATCGCAGGAACAAGCTTCGAATTGATTGCCTCTTTAAACTCAACGCCCGCAGTGATAAGCTTCTTCTTGCCCTCATCCGTTATCCTCTCACAGGCAAGGCCCACCGAAAGCTCCTCAAGAGCCATTCTGACCTCAAGCGCATCACGAAGATCCTTCACGGTAATCTTCGCAACCTCGGCGCCCTTTCTCGGGATCATAACTACCAGTCCTTCAAGCTCCAGCATTCTGATCGCCTCTCTGACAGGAGTCCTGCTGACGCCCAGATTTGCGGCGATCTTCTCTTCCATAAGACGCTCGCCCGGCTGAAACTCGCCCTTAATAATCGCATTTCTCAGGGTCTTAAATACAACCTCCCGAAGAGGGAGGAATTCATTTGGATCCATTTCCAATTTCATATATGCTACTCCTAAATCCTATCTTTTCACTACAAACACGAATCCGAAAAATACGTGCCGCTATTCGGCCATCAAATACATACTATACAGCCGGTCTGGCAACAAACAGTTCCGCAGCAAGCCCGCTCTCCCGCAGCTTTTCGAGCGCTGCCCAGGCTCTGTCTGAAACAATTTTCTCTGCTGAATCTACTGCTGTGTCAGTTTCTGTATTTCTGCCGTTTTCTGTCTCTGCAAATATGCCAAAAACAGTAGGGCCGCTGCCGCTCATAAGTGCAGCCTCCGCGCCGTTCTCAACCATAATTTTCTTTATTTCATCTATCTGCGGATGTGCAGGGATAGATGCCTGTTCAAGTACATTTCCGAGTCTCTGCGTAATACCGCTGAGGTCACCGCTTCGCACTGCCTCAACCATTCCATCGATGTCCGGGTGTTTCACTTCGTCTTCCAAAATACTGTCAAACGCGCCATATGCTTCCTTCGTGGATATTCCAAACTCCGGCTTGGCAATAAGAAATGTAACCTTCGGAATATCCGGAAGTCTCGTCAGTATCTCACCAATTCCTTCCGAAAGAGCAGTTCCACCCATGATACAGTAAGGAACATCCGCACCGAGAGTCACTCCGATCTCACGCAGTTCTTCCTCGCCGAGCCCAAGTTCAAAGAGCTCATTTATTCCCTTTAATGTGGCAGCGCAGTCACTGCTTCCGCCGGCCATTCCGGCAGCTATCGGAATCTCCTTCGTGAGAGAAATCCTCACACCGTCTGTAATGCTGAAGCGATCCATCAGCAGCCGAGCCGCTTTGTAGATCAGGTTATCCTCACCAAGTGAGAGGGATGGATCGTTGGTGGCGGTGATGATTATCGATGGTTTGTTTGTGATATTTCCACTGCCCACTGCCGTGCTGCTTCCAACTTTTACTGATTCGTCACTTCTGACATCTTCGATCACATCCTCGTTTGTCACACGCTCAAATGTCAGCGTATCAAAAATATCCACCGACTGCATGACCATACGAACCAGATGGTAGCCATCCTCACGCCTGCCTGTTATATCAAGTCCAAGATTAACTTTTCCGTATGCTTTTTTTTCAATCATATTCAAATATTCCCTGTATGGCATCCGCAATATCCATTATAAAATCATATGACACCCTATCTTTTTTTGAACATGCCCTGACGGATGGATCAATTATTTTAACCTGTTCACATATAACTGTTCCTATAGTACCTCCCTGCCCTTTTACAGCTATATGCAACGGGCCCGGATCACAATCATTTACTATGGGACAAACATGAAAGCACCCTGTAAACTTTATAAACTCATTCTTACTGACTATTATAAAATATGATTTCAGTCCTTTAATCTTTATTATATCACCTTGATATAATTCTTTCAAAGCATCTCCCTCCCAACCGGGTCGCCCCATTCATAGTTGTAAACAGATATTTTTCCATCATATTCTGCCAGTCGTTCTGAAAAACTTTTATGTTTAAAGGTCTTTTTAAGAACAATCATATCATCCATAATCTTAACCTCAAGGACATCATCAACATTTATATTCAACTGTTTAGTTATTTGTTTTGGCAATCTTATGCCCTGACTGTTGCCCCAATTTTTAACAACAAGTTGTTCCATGTCCGAACACCTCCTTTTGTATATATGTATATACATTATACAATTAAACATTTAAGGAATCAACCTATTATTCCCTGACGATTATACCATGTACAACATGCCCACAATTAATACTATGAACAACCTCATGAATATGCTTTTCTTCGATCATTTCAAATGGTGCAATAATAGGAATACCCGGGGGATACACATATATATACCCTGTAATCCTTTTACCTACAGATTCTGCCAAAGGATAAACTCCATCTGAAGATTCAAGATATATTTTTTTTATTATTGAATTGATTCCACTATGGTGATCTTTGCTTTTTCGTAAAATATCAACAATCGCCTTGTCTAGCATTATTAATGCATCCAACAGTTTCGTCAGATCAGCATTATTATCCATGACAGTCGAAATAGCGGTAATATAATCCGTTCCGGCCATTTCAAAGATAAGCCCGTACCTCTCCTCCAGAATCTGTGCCGCTTTCCTGCCCGTAATTCCATCAACCATAAAAACCAGACGGGTAAGATCCTGGGAAATATGATCAATAGTTCTATCTGCTTCAGATCTGAATTCAAATAGTCTCAGGTTCTTCAGCCCGA
>DOVL01000179.1 GCA_003520105.1 Lachnospiraceae bacterium
GGTCTCAACCCTGCTAAGGAAGAAATCGCCAAGATCACAAATAAGAATAAAGAAGCAGGCAGCCTTGCAGATGTTGTTAAGGGCAAGGATATCTTCCTCGGCGTTTCTGCTCCGGGAGTTCTTACAACAGAGATGGTAAGCACAATGGCTAAGGATTCTATCATCTTCGCTATGGCTAATCCAACACCTGAGATCATGCCTGATGAGGCTAAGGCAGGCGGAGCGGCAGTAGTTGCAACAGGTCGTTCAGACTTCCCTAACCAGATCAACAACGTACTTGTATTTCCTGGTATCTTCAGGGGCGCGCTGGATGCAAGAGCTACAGCTATCACAGAGGAAATGAAGCGTGCAGCCGCACTTGCCATCGCATCGATCGTTAAGGATGATGAGCTTACTGCAGACTACATCATTCCGGACGCATTTAATCCTGAGGTTGCGAAGGTGGTTGCCAAGGCGGTAGCTGACGAAGCTAAGAGACTCGGTATTACAAAATATCAGTTATTATAACTAGATGATGTGATTCATTCAATAATCTCTGATGGCGTATTTGTTACAACAGAAGAGGTTATTGTGTTGAATCATAGTGTTTTATAATCTGAGAGGAAATAATGAGTTATATTGATAAGATAAATCTGGTTCAGGAAAATGTAAATAAGGTTATCAAGGGCAAGGAGCATGTTGTGAAGAAGGTCCTTGCTGCGTCGATAGCAGGCGGACATATCCTTATGGAGGATATTCCGGGAGTGGGTAAGACTACCCTTGCGACTGCATTTGCGAAGACTATCTCACTTGATTACAAGAGAGTTCAGTTTACTCCGGATGTTCTTCCGTCTGATATTCTGGGCTTTTCCATGTATAACAGCGCAACAAAGGAATTCGAATATAAGCCGGGTTCGGTCTTCTGTAATCTCTTCCTCGCTGATGAGATCAACAGAACAAGTCCGAAGACCCAGTCGGCGCTTCTGGAGGTAATGGAGGAGGGACATGCCACAGTGGATGGCGTGACAAGAGAACTACCGAATCCATTTATAGTTATTGCCACGGAAAACCCTTATGGTTCTTCGGGAACACAGCTCCTTCCGGAGTCACAGCTTGATCGTTTCATGGTCTGCCTGTCCATGGGCTATCCTGCCCACAGCGACGCGGTTGCGATACTTAAAGGCAATGCGCTTAATCCACTCAGCACGGTTGAAGCGGTTATGACAGCTGATGAACTGATTGAACTCAGAAAATATTCGAACGAGCTTTATATCAGAGATGAAATATATGAATATATCGTAAATATAGTCGAAGAGACCAGAAGAAACGAGTATTTCAGTCTCGGCGCAAGTCCGAGAGGAACCATCGCCTGCCTCAGAATGGCTAAGGCTATGGCAATCATAGATAACAGAGACTATGTAACCGCACAGGATGTTCAGGAGGTTGTCAGGGACACACTTGGTCACAGGGTTAAGCTCGGACAGAAGGCGAGAGCCCAGGGAATCTCTATGGCGGCCGCTCTAAACAGACTGGTTCAGTCTATTCCTGCACCGAGGAGTTAGGTTTGAAAAACAGGATATATATCGGAAGAATCATATTGTATTTACTTATCGGTACGGCAGTATTTTTTCTGCATGCTTTCCTGCACAGCCATTTTTATATGATGCTGCTCTGGATAATGATAATACTGCCGGTACCGGATATCTTACTGTGCCTGTATGTCAGGCATAATCTTTCGGTTGAGCTTTCTGTCAGCGAACAGCGGACGGAGAGGGATACCATCAGCTATGTGAATGTGAGGACGAGGAACAGAGCCTTCTTTCCGTCACTTCAGGTCAGAGTGAATTTCACGGCAGAGAACAAGTTTTATAATGACAGCAACAGTATATTCCTTACACTTCCGGCAAGGATAAGGCATACTGAGGATCTTATGCTGCCTATGCAGCTTTCGAGGTGTGGGCTTATCGGGTATTCGATCGACAAGATAAGCGTTCTGGACATACTCGGTTTTTTTGAAATATGCAAAAAGAACCCTGCCTATGCCGAGATTACTGTACTTCCGGCCGCAGGTATGCGTATCGAGAGGGACATGACGGATATGAACAGAGGCCTGACCGAGGCGGAGGAAACCAACAAGAGAGGGCATGATTTCTCGGACGTAAATGACGTTAGGGAATATATTCCGGGCGACAAACTGATGAGCATACATTGGAAGCTTTCAGCCAAGAGAGATATCCTTATGGTTAAGGACAGAGTAAGCATGTCTGATCAGCAGATGGTCGTTCTTATGGATCTTGCGGGCACTCCTGTTGAGGTTGAGGAGGTCATCATGTTTGCTTACGGAATGGTCAGGAGTCTGGTAGCAGATAATCTATTCGTCAGATTCATGTGGTGGAGTGAAGGCAGGTTCTGCTTCGAGGAGAGAGGGCTGATGAGCCGGGATGATATAGCTGATGCATTTGAGGACGTTTTCTATGAGAAGATCTATCCGGATCCGGAGATAACAAAGGAATACATGCGAAGCATCAAACCGGAGCTGAAGGCGTATATAAATGTATTGTCGAAGAACGGAGAGGCCGTTTGCGAGGTTGTTGAGCAGGGCTGATAGATAAAACATGATCCTACGCG
>DOVL01000257.1 GCA_003520105.1 Lachnospiraceae bacterium
GGATTCCCCGAAAACATCTCATTTGCAAGCAGATTGGACATGCACTCAAGCATACCGAAATCGTGCAGGCTGTTTCGGTCAAGCTCTGACAGATTCTTCTCCTGCTCTATCGTTACAAATCTGCTTCCGTCTCTTCTCAGCTTATGACGATCTATCCGTTCTCTGGTTTCATCATCCGAGCATTTCATGGTTGCAATATAATCAACCTTCTCGTCGCCCGAAAGAGAAAGTATCAGACTCTCCGCATATTCAGATTTGCCCGAGGCGCTCCCGCCGATCACTACATGTAACATTTATTATCAACACCAAAACAGATCATTTAATATCTAATGTATTACTATCCTATTATATCAGACATCATATCTCTCATATTTCTTCAGCTTGATATCATCAAAGCTTACACCGTTATTGTACAGCTCCACAGCCATATCAAGGAGCGGAAACATCATTATCGCACCGGTTCCCTCGCCAAGTCTGAGGCCGGCATTTATCACAGGCTTCAGCTTCAGCTCGTCATAAACATATTTCATTCCCGGCTCGTTTCCGATGTGGGAAGCGATCATATAATCTACGCTCTCAGGCATCAGATTTGCAGCAACGAGAGCAGCTGTCGCACTGATCAGTCCATCGATAACTATCGGCACTCTGTGCACTGCACCACCGACAAAAACTCCTGTGAGTCCGGCGATATCAAGTCCTCCTACAAGGGATAGAATATCAATGATATCCCTCGGTCCCGAATCCAGCTCATGGAATCTGAGCGCTTCTCTTACAACATTTATCTTATGCAGCAGGCCTTCATCCGGAAGCCCCGCGCCACGTCCGACTATTTCCTCCGGCATCTTAAAGAGAACTGCAGAAATGATAGCCGCGCTGGTGGTTGTATTTCCTATTCCCATCTCGCCGGTTGCGATCATGGAATAACCTCTCTCCTTAAGTGTTCCGACAAGTTCTATCCCTGCACTGATTGCCTGAAATACATCATCAAATCTCATCGCAGCTCTCTTAAGAAAATCTGCCGTTCCGTCAGCGATCTTCATATCGATCAGCCCCGGTATCTTCTCGCCCTTGATGCCTATATTTACCGGAAATGTATCGCAGCCCGCAATCCTCGACATCACTCCCACCGAGCTTCTGCCCTCAGACATGAGATACGCCACATCTCTTGTGACACTGCTGTCCGTCTGGCTAACGCCCTCCTGAACGATTCCATTATCAGCGCACATTACAACTACTGCACGCTTCTTGATATCAAGCTTATCGGAAGCCGTAATACCGCCTATTCTGACAAGCAGTTCCTCGAAATCTCCAAGTCCGTCAAGCGGCTTTGCGATACTGTCCAGCCTCTTTCTGACAAGCGCCATTGCCTCCTCATCGAGTGGTGCCGGCACTCCGAAATCTCCTTCAATTATATTTCTTATATCATCTGATCTGCTCATTTTTCCCTCTGAAATATCTCCGCTAATTAATAATTAAAATAATTCGATGTGCGGTACCAAGTGTTTAGTATCAAAACTATAAACACTATTAACTGATCCATACTATCACATTACAGAATAAATATATTCCATATCCAGATTTTCCCTCAGAACATCTGCAAGCGCATCATACTGCTGCTCCTTAAAATCTTTATAAGAAACCGCACCGCTTTCTGTCTCGTCAAGCTCCAGTCCCTTCTTCTCGGCAAGCGTCCTGACAAGCGTCCATGCTATATCCGAATCATCAAATATGCCGTGGACGTATGAGCCGTAAACATTTCCTCTGCTGATGATCACCTCATCATTCTGAATAGCTCCATTATCGGTGTTGTCAGCCCGGTCAGTTCTCATACCATCCGGCTGTTTCATTTCACCCGACATATTTTCATACAATGTCTCACCCATATGAATCTCATAACCCGAATACTTCTTCCCCGACAAAGAACTGAGTATGCCCGCCATCTCCGGAAGATTTCCGCTGACCTGCCTTCTCGTCTTGTCCTTCTTCATGGCAGTATGAACCGGAAGAAGTCCCAACCCGTTTATCATACCGTTGTTTCCATTCTGGACATCATCTATATTCCGTTCATTCACCAACATATTTCCGGAGGAATCATTCGAACTTCGAAGTCCGTTATCTACACCGTATTCATCAGTAACCATCAGTCCAAGCATCTGGAAACCGCCGCAAATACCAAAAACAGGTATTCGCTCCGCTGCCTTCTTAATATCACTGTCCAGCCCTCTGTCCTTCAGCCACTGCATGTCATAGATGGTATTCTTGCTTCCCGGAAGGATAACGATATCCGCGCCGCTCAGCATGTCCTTTTCATCCACAAATCTTACACCGCAGCCCGGTATGCTGTCAAATACGTCGAAATCAGTAAAGTTGGAAATATGCGGCAGCCTTATCACCGCAATATCAACCTTATCCTTCACATTTTTATAATAAAGCCTCTCCGCAAGGCTGTCCTCATCGTCCACCTTCAGATCCTTTATGTAAGGAACCGTGCCACACACAGGAATCCTGCACTTTTCATAAAGCATATCAATTCCCGGATCCAGCAGGCTCTTGTCGCCTCTGAATTTATTTATCACAAGTCCCTTGATCAGCTTCCTCTCATCCTCCGGGAGAAGCTCTATCGTTCCGACAAGCTGGGCAAAAACGCCTCCTCTGTCAATATCTCCGACGAGAAGCACATTTGCGTCAAACATTTTCGCGATGCCCATATTTACGATATCATTTTCCTTAAGGTTGATCTCAGCCGGGCTTCCCGCGCCCTCTATCACGATGATATCATAGTCATCCTCGAGCCTTGCGAACGATTTCTTTATCACCGGGATCAGCTCCGTCTTATATTGAAAATACGTCCTCGCATCCATATCGGACAGGACCTCGCCCCTGACTATAATCTGGGAGCCTCTGTCACTCGTTGGCTTGAGCAGTATCGGATTCATGTCAACGGTCGGAACGGTTCCGGCCGCCTCAGCCTGCATCACCTGCGCCCTGCCCATCTCGAGTCCTTCTTCCGTGACAAAAGAATTAAGCGCCATATTCTGTGACTTAAATGGCGCTACCCTGTATCCGTCCTGATGAAATATCCTGCACAGTCCGGCAGCTATTAAACTTTTTCCGGCACTCGACATCGTGCCTTGTATCATTATTTTTCTTGCCATCTGTTATTTTCCTCGATCAATCTTCAAATAATCATCAATCCACATTTTTCTCTGACTATTCCTGGAAATCATGATCAATAATCATTTTATAATGCTAGTACACCGATTTCTAATTAACTACACCAAATAACTTGCCTGTTTTCCCGAATAGCACAGCATCAAAAGCCTCGGAATAGCCCACTATTCCTACGTTTTTGCTACTGCACTATCTGAAAAACATCCTGCGTTATTGGTATAGTTAATTAAGAAACGGTATACTAGTAATTCAACTCCGTGATCATTATTAATTAGAATTCAGTTTCATAAACCACTCGGCGGTCTCACGAAGTCCCTCCTCAAGCGATATAAAAGTAGCTCCGAGTTCTCTCACTCTGCTTCCATCGTAGTACTCCGACTCCGCAGCTCTGAGCGGAAACGGAAGCGGTATTCCTCTCTCCTCAACCTCTGAAACCGAGATAGATGCTTTCTCAGCATCTATTCCGAAGACGTCCTTAGACACCTTGATCAAGGCTTCTTCAAACAATTCATATGTTAATTTCTCACCGCTGCATACATTAAAAGCTTTATTATAAGCCGCTTCATTACCACAGCAGAGAAGTATAGCCTTCGCAACATCAGTCACATAAGCCATCTGAAAATATCCATCCGCATCAGCCGGGCTGATGAACCTTCCGGCCTTTGTGATCCAGTTAAAATATATCCCCTCACGCGGAGCATAGTTCTCCGGACCATATATAAACGCCGGACGAAGAATTGTGAAATTAATAGCATCATCCTGTGACACCGATAATCCATCTTTTTCATTAGCATTAAGAAGAGCACGCACTTCCTTCTCAAGCGCTGCCTTCCCAAGAATATACGCTCCGGCCTCTCCGCCGAAATCTCTGATCTCAAATTCTGCATCCTCACCGATCATGTCAGCCCCGGTGCCACGTCTGTAAACATCCGTTGTACTGATGAAGATGTACTGCTTTATGCTGCTTCCGAGATTATCGCATACAGTCCTGATATCTCCTGCCTGATACGCGCAGAAATCAACCACGACGTCTATCTTGCCAAGCCTGATCCGACTCAGAACCTCAACGTCATGTCTGTCCATAACAAAGGTATGCTCCCTTTCCTTCTCCGAAAGCTCAGGGAGCCTGCTGCCTCTGTTTATGAAATATATTTCATTCTCTTCACCGGCGAGTCTCGCAAATTCTCTTCCGAGAAAATACGTTCCGCCTATAACCAGTATTGTCATATCATTTACTCATGTTCATCTTTCGTCTCATCACTTGCTTCCGAGTCATGAATCTCCTCAGCCATTCTGCCCTCGTAATCGGCAGCCGGCATAGGCTTCGCATAATAGTAGCCCTGGATCATATCACAGCCCTCGCCTGCGAGGAAATCAACCTGATCCTTAACCTCAACACCTTCGGCAACGGTACGCATATTGAGGCTCTTTGCCAGCTTGATGGCCTCTGATACAACTATCTCACCTCTGCCGTCAGCTGATTCTCCTCTGAAGAATTCCGCATCAAGCTTAAGCACATCCAGCGGCATAT
>DOVL01000295.1 GCA_003520105.1 Lachnospiraceae bacterium
CTTTGTTAAGGGGCAAATATGTAAAAACCATATCCAGAATGTCATTCTGGAGCTGATCGATCAGGTTGTTTGAGAGGCCGATGGAGATCTTCAAAGAGTCTTCAGGATGAGCATTCCTGTATTCGAGCAGTAATGAGGCCAGATGTGCTTCATAAATAGAGTCGGCGCTGCCTATCCTGATATGACTTTCAAAATGATGGTTCGAGGCAATCTCCGCCAGAGAAGTATCAGTAAGCTCGATAACCTTCTCTGCGTAGTCCTTAAATTTCTCACCCTCAGGAGTCAGTTTGACGCTCCTGTTGGTCCTTTCGAAGAGCTTTGTATGAAGCTCTTTTTCAAGTTCATTTATTCTGTTTGTAACCGTCGACTGTGCGACAAAGAGCTGGTCTGCCGTTCTCGTGTAGCTCTTGGTGTCGGACAGATTTATGAATGTTCTTAATGCTTCTATATCCATTTGTTTTTCACCGCTTTCGTTTGTTTTTGATGATAATACTATGCTTGTATGATTGCCATGATCATTATGTCGCATCGAATATTATCACTGATTATTTTGTTTCAGTCGGGAACTGGTTGGATGTTTGATCAGTTCGTTTTCAATATGTCTAAAATTATAATAATTCGTTTTATCGATAAAAGCAATCGGATTTATTCATTTTACACATAGTTAAATATATGCTACAACTTGAAGCATGTTGAAAAACGAAACAAACATCACTTAGTTGAACCAAACACAGATGCAGAATAGAACGATAGAACATTGATATCAGGAGGGACGAAGATGCACGATATAATCCTTAGCAGCAAAACAAACAAGCTTGAGCAGGATCCGTATATATATCAGCTTCAGGACGTAGACAGTCCGGAGCTTTTCAGGGAAATGTTCCCTTACACGGATACACCGAAGATCGCATTTAATTACCGAAGGGTGCCTGAGAACATGCCGGAGGATATATTTATCACGGATACTACATTCAGGGATGGCCAGCAGTCGAGAGCACCTTATACGACTGAGCAGATGGTTCACATCTACAAGCTGCTGAACAAGCTTGGCGGTCCGAAGGGCATGATCCGCCAGACTGAGTTCTTCGTTTATTCCGAGAAGGATAGAAAAGCACTGGAAAAATGTATGGAGCTTGGGCTCGAGTTTCCTGAGATAACAACCTGGATCAGAGCGTCGAAGAAGGATTTTGAACTTGTGAGATCGATAGGCGTCAAGGAAACAGGAATCCTCGTAAGCTGCTCGGATTACCATATCTTCCACAAGATGGGACTGACTCGTAAACAGGCTATGGACAAATACCTCGGAATCGTTTCCGAATGTATCGAGGCCGGGCTTCGCCCGAGATGCCATTTTGAAGATATAACAAGAGCTGATTTTTATGGCTTCGTAGTGCCGTTTGCGAACAAGCTTATGGAGCTCTCGAAGGAGAGCGGAGTGCCTGTGAAGATCAGAGCCTGCGACACGATGGGCTATGGCGTGCCGTATCCGGGAGCTGCTCTTCCGAGAAGTGTTTCGGGAATTATTTACGGTCTTCAGCATTATTCGTCAGTTCCTTCGGAAATGATCGAATGGCATGGCCACAACGACTTCTACAAGGGCGTTGTAAATGCCACCACCGCATGGATGTATGGTGCCGGCGCAGTTAACTGTTCGCTCCTCGGTATCGGTGAGAGAACCGGAAATGTTCCGCTCGAGGCAATGGTCTTCGAATATGCTTCTCTTCGTGGTCACCTGAACGGAATGGATACTCGCGTGATCACTGAGATTGCCGAGTATTTGCAGAATGAAACCGGCTATAAGATTCCACCGATGACTCCTTTCGTAGGAGCTGATTTCAATCTCACCAGGGCCGGAATCCACGCTGACGGAATGATGAAGAACCCTGAAATATATAATATTTTCGACACCGAAACGATCCTGAACAGGCCGCCGAAGGTATCTGTTACCAACACATCCGGTGTTGCCGGAATCGGCTTCTGGGTTAATGAATACAGAAGAAATCATGGCGAGGCTGAGCTTGGAAAGGATCATCCGCTTATCAGAAAGATTTACGAGTGGGTTACTTCCGAATACGATGGCGGAAGAGTTACAATGATCAGTGATAATGAACTCGTTCAGAAATATAATGAAAATCTTGAGTTGTTGTGATAATATTTTCGTTGAGATGGTCATGTGCGGCTCGCTGCATACATGCGAAAATAGTGGTTATTGCAGACGCGTGATGAAGAGAGCAATATTGAATAGTGAGATAGAATAGAATAACATCCGGAGGAATAAAGAGATGGAAAAGAAACCGTTTGTAACAAAAGAACAGATCGAGGAGATCGTTAAGAAATATCCTACACCTTTCCACATTTACGATGAGAAGGGAATCCGTGAAAATGCAAGAAAGATGAGAGAGGCATTCGCTTGGAACAAGGGATTTAAGGAGTATTTTGCAGTAAAGGCAACTCCGAACCCAAGCATCCTTAAGGTGCTTCACGAAGAGGGCTGCGGAACAGACTGCTCTTCAATGGCAGAACTTGTGATGTCACATAAGATCGGCCTTTCGGGAAATGATATCATGTTTTCATCAAATGACACTCCTGCTGAGGAGTTCGCTTACGCAGCGGAGATCGGCGCGACGATCAACTTCGATGATATTACACATATTCCTTTTGCAAAGGAGGCTTGCGGCGGTATACCTAAGAGGGTTTCCTGCAGATACAATCCGGGAGGAGTTTTCACTCTCGGCGAGAGCAAGGAAGGCTTCCAGGTTATGGACAATCCGGGTGATGCAAAATACGGTATGACCAAGGATCAGCTTATGGAGGCTTATTCGACTCTTAAGGCTGAAGGTGCCGAGGAGTTCGGAATGCACGCATTTCTTGCAAGTAATACACTTTCAAATGATTATTATCCTGCACTTGCGAAGATACTCTTCGGGCTTGCGGTGGAAATAAAGGAGAAGACCGGCGTTAAGCTTGGTTTCATCAACCTTTCCGGTGGTGTCGGTATCGCATATAAGCCTGAGCAGGAGGCTAACGATATCGTGAAGATCGGTGAGGGCGTTAAGAAGGTTTACGAGGAAGTTCTCGTTCCTGCGGGAATGGGAGATGTTGAGATCTATACAGAGCTTGGACGTTTCATGCTTGCTCCTTACGGACACCTTGTTACCAAAGCTATTCATGAGAAGCACATTTACAAGGAGTACATCGGTGTTGATGCCTGTGCGGCTAACCTTATGAGACCTGCAGTTTACGGTTCATATCACCACATAACAGTACTCGGTAAGGAAAATGCACCGCTCGATCATGTATACGATGTGACAGGTTCGCTCTGCGAGAACTGCGATAAATTCGCTATAGACAGAAACCTTCCGAAGATCGATATGGGAGACTATCTTGTTATCCATGATACAGGTGCTCACGGCTTTGCTATGGGCTATAACTACAACGGACGCCTCTGGTCGGCAGAACTTCTTCTCCGCGAGAACGGTGACGTTACACTTATCCGTCGTGCCGAGACCATAGATGATTATTTTGCAACTCTTGATGGTTTCTGGGATGCACTGTAGAAAATTATTCTCGCGATTCCGGTTTATCAAAATGTATTGATGAAATAAAAAGCATGGGCATATGTTTTAGAACAATATGCCCATGCTTTATTTGTTATTAAGATGAATTAGAACGTTAGCGCGGAAGCTTCTCCGGTTCCGGATATTCAACACCCTGAGTATCGATCACGATGCTCTGGATCCTCTGCTCTACGATTGGCTTGTCGCCCCAGCCTGTGCGGGTTGTAGCGATAGCATTTACCACGTCCATGCCCTCTGTAACCTTGCCGAAAGCAGCGTACTGTCCGTCAAGATGAGGAGCATCCATATGCATGATGAAGAACTGTGATCCTGCTGAATCAGGATTCATTGAACGAGCCATTGAGAGAACGCCTGCCGTATGACGGAGATCGTTCTTAAAACCGTTGGCTGCGAACTCGCCTCTGATCGAATATCCCGGTCCGCCTGTACCGCGTCCCTCAGGGCATCCGCCCTGGATCATGAAGCCGCTTATAACTCTGTGAAATATGAGTCCGTTATAGAATCCGGACTTAGCCAGTGAGATGAAATTATTCACTGTATTTGGTGCGATTTCAGGGTAAAGCTCAAACTTGATCACGCCGCCGTCTGCCATTGTTAAAATTCCTGTTGGATTTGCCAAAATTGTATCATCCTTTCTTGAAATTAATAATAAAAGATGGTAATATAATAACATTAATGTAAAATTACTTCAAGTATGTCCATTTTTCGGATGATAAACGGCAAATTGTCGCGCAAAACAAGTATTTTTGACGTGTTGTCAGATTACTTTTTCGAAGGATACAGCTTGAGAGTAGGAGCAGCGATATAAACCATGGGTATCAGAAAAACAACAGTAAAAATAGTAAAATGGGTAGTTGCGATCATAGTATCCGTAATGCTCTTCGGTGTAGTGAAGGATTATGTTAAGGATATTTACGATGATTACCAGAAGGAGTACACAAACACACAGATAACACAGGGCAGAGATGTTGTTGTCGAAATTCCGGAAGGAGCTTCGGAAAAGGATGTCGCGAAGATCCTGAAGAGGAAGGGACTTATCAAATACAAAACCGCTTTCACGAGAAGGCTTTCCAACTCGGAATACAGCGGCAAGTTGAAGAGCGGTATTTATACACTTAACACCGGAATGAATACTCTTGAAATGATGAGGATCATGTCCGAGGAGAAGGAAGTCGAGGGACCTATCGACAGACTTATTATCCCTGAGGGCTTCACCATAGACCAGATCGCTGAGAGATGCGAGGAACAGAATATCTGCTCTAAGAGCGATTTCATCAAAGCGGTCAAGTCGATAACCACATCTGATTTTGAATATCTCGCAGAGGTGCCTGAGGGCGCGGATGTCAGGTACAGGCTTGAGGGATTCCTCTTCCCTGCTACGTATGATATTTACGAGGATACAACTCCGGAGCTGTTGGTAAGAGAGATGCTTAGAGCATTCAGAAACCGTTACACAGACAGCATGAAGGAGAGAGCCGAGGAACTTGGCTACACCACCTACGAGATCATTACTCTTGCGTCTATGCTTGAGAGAGAGTGCAGCGTTCCTGAAGAGAGAACTCTGATGGCGAGAGTATATTATAACCGTCTGGACGAAGGCATGCTTCTTCAGGTCGACCCTACGGTTCTTTATCCTCTTACACAGGGTAAATACAACAAAGAGGTCGTAACCTACGAAGACCTGGAACTTGATTCACCGTACAACACATACATGTACACGGGGCTTCCGTCAGGACCGATAAGTAACCCGGGATTTGAATGTATCAACGCGATACTTTATCCGGATGATAACGATTACTATTACTACCGACTCGTTAATGAAGACGAGGGACGTCATAAGTTCAGTGAAACTCTTGAGGAGCACGAGGACACATCGGACGATGAGAAGTGGATGCACGGACTTCCTAAAGAAGATGAGGAAGATGATTCCGACGACGATGATTATGATGGCGAAGACTGGTAGGATTTAAATTAATACATGATATTTTCAGACTAAAATATATAGCAGGAGGAGACGGGTTGAAATGAGGAATTTTAGCTTTGCAGTAAAAAACATAGGGGATGAACGTTATCTCACATACACGATCGGTGAGGGCTGTGAGGTTGATGAAGATGTTCTCGACGCTATGGAAGAAGATGGACTCGAGGAGCTTGTCAATGTTATCTACGAGGAGGATGATGATTTCGATTATCTGACCTACGATGTTACAGGCAAGACCGAGCTTGGCGATTTCACTAAGAGGGTTATGAATAAGGCACAGGTATTTACGATCCTGAGAAATATTTCCCTCGGACTTGTAACACTTAAGGAGGAGGCTATCCACCTTTCGTACATTCTCCTGAATAAGAAATTTGTATATATTGATCCGGATACCTACAGCATACAGTTCCTGTGTCTGCCGGTTGAAAGCGACGGATCACTCAGTATAGAGTTCAAGGGCTTCATCAGACAGCTCCTTGCACATATGAGATTTGACGTGAACGAAGACTTGTCTTACGTAGGACAGCTTCTCACATATATTAACAGCGATGCATTTAATCTGAGAGGACTGATCGGACTTACAGAGGCGATCATGGAGGATTCGGGAATCGGATTTGATGAGCAGAGCTCGTTCTCAAGCGATGACGGAACCGAGATCCTTTCAGCCGGAGATGATGCTGATAACAGCGGAGTCGGAGACTTCATGGACAACCTCAGCGGAGCCGCTGACAGCCTTCCTGAAATCGGAGACGACGGCGAAGAAGATGATGACGATGAAGAGCCTGTATCGGTTGATGAGATGGACATCGATGATCTTGTTAAGACCGCAACCGGTATGCTCACGCAGCATGACAAGGACATGATGGATGCTGCAAGGGCTGAGGCTGCTCAGGAAGAAGCCGCTCAGGAAAGCGAGAAGAGCAAGAAGAACAAGAAGGCAGCTACCGAAGAGGAAGTTAAGGAACGTATCGAAGAGATCGTTAACGGCACAACACCTAAGAAGGAGCCGGGCCTTACAGAGTATTTGAAGAACGAGGAGCTTGATGAGGTTGTTCCTAACAGACCACATATCTCTGCAAAGAACATCAGAGTTAACCGAGCAGCTCTTGTTCAGAATGCAGCAGAAGAAGGTACTGCAGAGTCAATCGAAGATGTGGTTGAGATCGAGGCAGCAGGCGAATCAAGAAAGAGAGATTCGGGCGAGACTGTCATCGAAAATATAGATGAAGTTGAAAACAACCAGGAGAAGAGCAGTGCAGTCGGACAGGGAACACTTTCCAAGTCGCAGACAGCAGGCGGTTCTATCCTCGGTGGTGGAGCAACGATAAACATCAATCCTTACATTATCCGTGTAAATACGGAAGAGAGGGTTATGATAACAAAGAACCTTTTCAAGATCGGCAAGGCTAACAGAGGCGTTGATTATTCTGTAACAGGTAACGGCGCTATCTCAAGACAGCATGCTTTCATCATCAAGAAGGATGATGGATATTATATCAAGGATAACAAGTCTACAAATCATACATTTGTTAATAATGAGCAGGTTGGTGAGGGAGAAGAGGTTCTCCTGAAGAACAACTCCAAGATCAGACTTGGTGACGAAGAGTTTATCTTCAAACTTGGTTAATTTTATAAGTTTCGGCCTTTATGAGAACCTTTTTTAGGGTTCTCATAAAGTCGTTTTCAAAGGATAGAAGAATCCGATACATATTTGACATAAAAGAAGTTAGTTTCAGGAGGACGTATAATGGGGAAAATAGTTGAGACACATGAAAATGGAAATGTAATACTTAAATATGATCTTGATCTTGTAGATGAGATCGATTTAACAGCAGCCGAGAAGCTCAGCAAGGAGAGTATTCCGGGCGTAGCACCGATCAAGCTGAATGATGATAAGACTATCTCTGCAATCGCTGCTGATTATCCAAGCCTTGAAACCTTCAGCAAGAAGGAGAAGAACAAGGCGGACGTACTGAGACTCATGGACGGACTCGTTAAGTCCTTCAGCATCGGACCTAAGGGAATTCAGGTTAGTTATATTCTGAAAGATGCAAGCAAGATATTTGTTAATCCTGAAACACTTGAGGTTATCTGTGTAGCACTTCCGGTCAAGAAGGAGGCTATTGCGATCAAGGATATCGCTGATTTCTTCAGAAGCATCCTGGCAAGCCTTAAGTTTGATCCGGCTGACAGAGATAATTATGTCGCAAGACTTTTCAACGAAATAAACGGATTTAATTTTACAGTTGCCAACTTTGGAAATGTTGTAAAACAGATCATGAACGAGGCAGGAGTTAAGGAATTTGTTCCTCAGGAAACTCCGGCAGCTCAGGCGGTAAATCCGGGCAAGATAAATCGTATGGAACTCATGAGAAACCGTGCACAGCAGGCACCTTACGTTCAGGCACCTTACGGCCAGATGCCATATGGTCAGCCACAGTTTGGACAGCAGCCTTATGGCCAGCAACCTTATAGCCAGATACCGTACGGACAGCCACAGTTTGGTCAGGGACCACAGGGAATGCCACCTCAGGGCCAGGCACCGTTTGGACAGGGTCCGCAGGGCCAGGCACCACAGGGAATGCCACCTCAGGGCCAGGCACCGTTTGGACAGGGTCCGCAGGGCCAGGGACCACAGGGAATGCCGCCACAGGGTCCGCAGTTTGGACAGGTTCCGCCTGCACCACAGGGTCAGGCTCCGGTACCTCCACAGGCACCACAGGGAATGCCTCCATTTGGTCAGCAGCCACAGGCTCCACAGGGCCAGGCACCAAAGGCTCCGCAGGGAATGCCGCCGCAGTCTGGACAGGTTCCGCCTGCACCACAGGGTCAGGCTCCGGTACCTCCACAGGCACCAAAGGCTCCTGAAACACCAGAAGCACTGAAGACACCAGAAGCACCGAAGGCACCGGAAGCACCAAAGCCACCTGTTCCACCGGTACCACCGATGGGC
>DOVL01000057.1 GCA_003520105.1 Lachnospiraceae bacterium
TAATTATATTTTATTCCGTTAAATATAACAAGTGATTTTTTGACCGCATTTACTGCCGAATGCTGTTATTTTACATGGATACTCATCATTGATCAGGGCTCGCATCCGAAGATCAGTTCACCGTCCTCAAAGAGTGCGACATTCTCGGAAACGGATGTATTTCCAAGAGACAGTCCGTCGTAAGACGGATCGTTACCGGCATCCCAGGCGCCCTCAGGATTACGCATCCTTACCTGGATCTCCTGACGTACATGTTCCTGTCCACCCGGATAGAGGTTACCGTCAGCAAAACTTACTGACAGGTAGTAAATATGTTTTGCCTCATCATAAGGCTTAAGTCCTGCCACCTCTCCGGACTGCATATAATTTGTTGTGATCTCTATACTGTCAACATTTCCGCCTGCCTCATAAACCTCGGACAGATCCACGTAATATCGAAGCTCAAGGCTGTCTGCCTTCCTTGCAGGCCATGCGGATTTGTTGTAGATAAAGGCCTTGATCTCAGTAAAGTCCTGACCATCAACATTGATTCCGGCCTCAACATACATCTCATATTCATCAATAACCTCAACCGCACCGAAATCCTTCAGAGTCTGGCCGTGGTACTTTGAATACAACTTTGCAAGAAGGCCTGTAAAACCTGCGTTATAATCGCAGGCAACCTCGTTGGTATTATAGTTAGAGGTTTCATCTGTATAATCATCATTTGAGCCCGGTCCACCAACAAGAGCACCGTAAAGTGTATGCTTAGCCTTGACCGGATCATTCAGATTGTTAGTTGACGAACCGTTTGCAGTTCTGTGATGAGGGCTTTCCGGATACGAATCGCCAAAGCCTATCATATACGAGAAGCCTGTGCTTCCCAGAGCATAATCAGCCTGAGAAACTGCAAAATTCCAGTATGTATCCTTCTTCTTTACCGGACATTTGTCAGACTCACTGTAAACTGCCGCAATAAATGCAGTCGTTGTCGCATATCTGAGTGAGCCCCACGAATCAAGCCATGCAAGCCCCTTAGGTGTATATGTGATCCTCTCTCCGTCGGAGGTTCCTGTTGTCCAGAAATCAAGATGCTTCTCGACAGCATCAGTGTAAGTCTTATTTCCTGTAAGCTTTGCGAGAAGCACTGCCGCACCGATATGAACATCATCCCAACACATCGCCCAGTTATAATCCTGATTTGCCTGCGGATAAGCCTTCTCCGCCTTGTCGAGATAAGCCTTGTCACCGGTTGCTATATACAGCCATGCACCTGCCCAGGCAAGCTCGTCAAAATATCCGCTCCATGAATTATAGAAGCCGTTTGCCGCGGTGTATCCGTCGTCACTTCTTGTACTGTCCGCAAAATCATAGAGGCTCTTCGCATGTTTAAGACAAAGCGCGCTGTAATCAGGATCAGTATCCTTTAATACGACCGCTGCCGCCGCAAGAGCCGCCGCTGCCTCACCGGTCACAGCAGAACCCGGACTGTCCTTGGTAACCTTGTAGGATGGTCTGTCCATCGGAAGTACCTCAGCCGGTCCCCACCAGCCATGGTCCTGTCCTCCGTCACCAACCTGATAGTAGAATACATTATCCTCAGGGTGGCACTTGATCAGATAATCCGTTACCCATTTTATATCCGCAAGGGCATACTCAAGCTGGCCGCTTTCTGTATAAGCAGCCCTGTCCTCATAAACTGACCATGCAATAACCGCTGCACTGTAGGCCATCGGAAGGTTGAATTTAACATGATCTCCCGCATCAAACCAGCCACCGGTAAGGTCAAGTCCTGCGTCACTTCCATCCGAAAGTGCGCTGTCTCCTCTCCAGTTGCATCTGACCTTCTCAGGGAGGTCGCCCGAACGCTGAAGCTCATAGAACAGAAGACTCTTCTGAAGTGCCTCACCATAGTTATAGTTTCCGGTTCCCTTCACACCTTCGTAGCCGTTCCCTTTTTCCGTAAGGTTTCCGGTATCGAGCTTTGAGGATGCATTTATTACCGGGCCACCATTTCCGCCGGCATCTTCCGTTGTTCCGACAGAGGTACTTTCAGTACTTCCTGAACCGTTTCCATCATCGGATCCCGTGCCGTTAATATCCTCTGTGCTTCCCGAATCATCCGTTATTTCTGTATTTCCTCCCGGATTATCCGTGACATTTCCTTCAATTCTCTGTGTGGTACCCCCGGAAGCCTTGTCATCCTTATCGCTTCCTCTTCCCAGCTTGAATCCGATCACAAAAACCGCGATTGCCAGAACCCCCACTACTATACTTGCAATTATAATCTGCTTTTTATTCATCCTTCTCCTCACATTCCGTTCATCTGTTTATTATGCATTCCTTCCACATGCATAAATCTATTTGTTATGCATTCAATCCATATGCATAGTATCTGTTTATACAGCCTCTAACAGTTTTTTATAATTAACCATGCAGATATGAATAAATTCTCCCTGCTTTTATCAGAGGTTATTTACGCTTTACTGTAGTTCATCATAATATACGCCAGTGCATATTCAGTCGAATAGCTTCCGAGAGATATGACCCCGGCGTCAAGAAGCTTCCTTCCGACCTCATATCGTGTAAGGTCAGTCTTTCGATACATACACTGCGATATCGCGTATATCTTTGTTCCTCGTCCGACAGCATCCCCGATCACCGGTAGAAGGCTGTCATAAAGTGATGGAAAACCACCCGCTCCGTACAGCTCCAGAAGTACTGCATCCAAATTACATGAAAGCATAGCTTCCAGCATGTCCGGCGATAGTCCCGGATGAACCTTGATCAACTGAACCTTCGAAGTTGAAAATTCTGTATACGAATAATTATTATCGCTGTCTCTCTTGGTATATCGATTGTCCTCCTCATGACCGGTTGGATCACCTGCTCCGGCAGGATCCGATCCATACTCCTCGTTCATTTTGAAATCACTACTGTTAAGTTTTGTTTCATGTAAACTATCAACCGCCCTAAAAGCATCAAACCGGTCAGTATCCATCTTGATAGCATATCTTCCGTCAATCAGCCTGCCGCCAAAGGCGATATATATTGATTTTTGTATATTAGAATCTATATTCCTTTCGTCTGCCATCAAGAGCAATGCCTTAACGGCATCCCTGAGGTTATCCTTCGCATCCGTACCCTCGGCCTCGATCGGCAGCTGCGAACCGGTAAGAATAACCGGTATCGGAAGGTTCTTGAACATAACCGACAGAGCACCCGCGGTGTAAGCCATCGTATCCGTACCATGAAGAATGATCACACCATCATATCTTTCTCCCACACATCGGTCAATTTCTTCACCGATCCGGTTCCACAGTTCAGGTCTCATATCAGAGCTGTCAACCGACATGATCTCCTTAATATCAAAGCAAAGCTCGCCTGAATCAACCATTCTCCGGATTGAGGTACTAAACTCATCATCCTCTGAAAAGGCCAAATTAACTATAGTCTCCGGACCCATAGTGGGCCGGAGACCATTTCCGTTATCCTGTGAAGCTATCGTACCGCCCGTAGCGATAATCCTAATCCTTCTCATATCTTTTTAATGCCAGTTCAACCTCTCGGTTATTTTTTCGAAATCATTAAAATATGTCATCGAAACAACTCTGTTTGTCTTGTCATTATAATTGACCATCACACAGTCGTTCTTGGTTCTGTTATAGTAAAATACCGATGTAGAAGTTCCGTTATACATATCATTAAGGATCTGCATCGAATCCTCCTTCTGATAAGTCATCTTGTCTTCCGCATCATATCTCGGATCACCAATCTCGATATTGAACAGCTTGTATTTGTCACTGTCTATATGAATACCAAGCTGTTTTCCGTTAATATAAAGGACTGCAATATCACCGTTTCCGTCCGTGGTAAGGTCGCTGTTAGAATAATGCCTTACTCTCTTCGCGGTGTCATCATTCCTTGTAAGCTTGATTCCCAGCTCATCCTCTAGCTTGGCAGTATCCATATTTACACAATCCATAAGCTCCTTCGGTTTTCTCAGAAGAACGCCGAATACGAGGTATGCAACTCCTCCGATGAACAGTGCAAGAACAACCATCTTGATGATAAAGCCGCCATGCCCCTTTTCCTTAGGACCTGTGTAAGTACTGGTAGTCTTGATTACAGGCAGCTCAACGTTCTCGGCATACTCGGCATTGACATCCTGCAGCCTGTCATCGTCTTTGTCGTAATAAAGCTCGTCCAGCTTCTCTTCATCCTTTAACTTAAGCTCCATACTTTTAACCCCTCCTTTTTATTTACTGCCCCGTTGTTTCCTCCGTAGTCTCCAATGACTCTTCCGAATTAAAATCCTCAGTTGATAAGCTCAGATCCCTGTAAAATGCCCACAATCCGCTGATCTGAGGCGCAAGTCTGTTATAATCCCATTTTTTCTGAGTATTTATTACGGAATACGGATCGTTAACAGAAAACTGTCCATCCTTATAACCTGTGATCACTATGAAATGTCCGCCGTCGGTAAAATCCCCTTCCGATACGCAGGCAATTATCGGATCACCCTTCTCAAGAGCCTCAGCCATGGAGAGCTCACTAAGCCCCAGTTCATATGCTCTGACTCCGAAATCTTCACAGCCGGAAGACATCATACTCCATGCCGTTCCATGACCATCAACGTAGTATTCTTCGTCCATTGCATATTTCGCCATTACTGCAGGAGAATAATCCTTACTCTTCGTAAGATAAGTTACGACCATCGAAAGACAGGTCGGTCCACAGCCATTATTGGCCATTATACCATCACCCAGCTCCATATAGCCCCAGCGCTTGTCCCACTGCAGAAAAAGTGGGATTATACCATTCTTTGCCTCCCATACTTCAGCGGAAATATCATTATCTACCGCCTTAAGATGATCCTCCGGATAGTTATAAACAAAATCCAGAGTCTCGTGATTCTTATGAAGTATGTTGATCAAAGTAGTGGAATACAGATGCATATTCTGATAGATATAAAGCACCTTCTCCTGTTCCTCAACAGAATACTCCGGAAACTCTTCACGAATCCCTTTCAGCATATCATGCTGCTCTTCAGTCGTCGGCTCCTCCGTAGTAGTAGCTTCCGTCGTTACCTCGGTCGTCACCTCGGTTGTTGTATCAGGCTCTTCTGTCACAGTTTCAGTTGTCTTCTCAGTTGTCTTGCCGGTGACAATTTCATCTTTCTTTTTGTTGTTCTTCAGATCCAGAAAGATTACCACACCATTAAAAATCACAACCGCAATGATAATCGCTGCGATGACCAGACCTGATACCTTATTCTTCTTTTTATTCATATCTCTCGTCTATTACTCGTTTTGTCTTCTTTTCACTTCTAGGGAGAACGCCCAGCTCAACCACCTTAACAAGAGGTGTGAAGCCGATCTTGCTCTTAACCTTTGAAGCAATACGTCCGCTCAGATCTGCGAAATCAGTATGTCCGCTGGTCTCAACGTAGATTCTGAGTGTATCTCTTCCGTCGAGGTGAGATATCCTGATCTGATACTCACTTGAAACCTCTGGGAATGTCTGCAGTATCTCTTCGATCTGACTTGGAAATACATTTACTCCCTTAATCTTCATCATATCATCCGTACGTCCCTTGATTATGTCCAGTCTAGGGAAGCTGCTGCCGCACTTGCATGGCTCAGGGATTATCCTTGAAAGGTCATGTGTACGGTAACGAATGAGCGGAGCACCCTCCTTAACGAGAGTAGTACAAACGATCTCGCCGTACTCTCCGTCAGGAAGAACTTCTCCTGTTATCGGATCTATTATCTCAATGTAAATATAATCATCCCAGTAATGCATACCGGTTTCACCAGGGCAGTTGATTCCGATTCCAGGTCCATATATCTCAGTCAGGCCATAAATATCAAAGAGTTCGATGCCGAGCTCCTCATGAATCCTCTTACGCATCGTATCACCCCAGCGCTCTGAACCTATGATACCCTTCTTCAGATGAATCTTATCCTTAACACCTCTTTTTGCGATCTCCTCAGCGA
>DOVL01000043.1:0-193 GCA_003520105.1 Lachnospiraceae bacterium
CCTCCATGTACAGATTGTATATCAGTACATGAACTCAGGCTACCTACGGAGAGTAGAGGTGTTTTTTCGTTCATGTCCCGCGAAGCATATTAGTTCTCATCCGCTGTCTTTATTCCTCTCCAATAATCTCCTGCAGGACTTCCGCAAAAGCAGCATCATATTCCGCCTGCTCCGCTCTGCGATACGCCTCATC
>DOVL01000043.1:259-5353 GCA_003520105.1 Lachnospiraceae bacterium
TTAGTGATCTTCTCGGATCTTATCCACTTGAGCTGACTTGCTGCCTTTTCTGTCTTGATGGCTACCTGCGTGAATTCCGGTCCAATCAGCAAAATTTTCATGGCATCCGCCGAACTAAGCAGTCCGCTGCTGATTATCCCCAGAGTCTCAAAAATCGTGTCGTTGGCAATCGGGCTTATAACGACATCGACTGACAGGCCATCCCTGACCCTGCGATTCTGGAAGATATAGTTGAACCAATCTTCATCCCGTTCAAATCTGTGAATCAGCAGACCGTCTTCATCCAACTCATATTCATTTACAATGGCATCTTTACCTGCCCAGCGGTATGCGAATTCCATATCCGGTGTCAGATAAAAACCCTGTCCGAAATCGGCGTTTTTCCTGCCTCGATAAAGGTCCGGATCACGGATTTCTGTGGTGCTTGTGTGATACAACTTCATTGGTTCGCCTAATTAACCTTCCTCAATTCTTTAGCCGTGCGTCACAGTAAAAAATCAACCATCATTTTCTTCTCTTCTTCTGTCAAAAAGCTCATATGTCCTCTGCCTGTCAAAAGATATGTCCTGCAATTCGGAATGATATTCTCTGCTCTTGCTATCGCTCCCGCGCCGGGGAACAGGCAATCCTGTTCCGCTGCCATAACAAGAACAGGTGCTTTGCATCTCTGCATTCTCTTTTTACTTACATTACCTGGCATGATCTTTTTTATTTTCACATAATCAATACTGAGCTTCGCAGTCTGATAAATATCGTCAGTGATGTTATCTTCTGTGATTGCCATCGGTACCATGCACTTCCTGAGCCATTTATCTTTATTGGTGATCCAGTACAAAATCATAGGGAACAGCATACTGGCGCTTTTAATTGCAGGAGCATTCCTGATTCCTGCCGGAACATACAACAGAGCTTTTTTGATTCTGTCCGGTACCACACACAGCGTTTTGACTATAATCCCACCACCGAAAGAGCCTCCGAACAGACTTATCTTCTCATATCCAAGCGCGTCAATGACCTCACCTGCCCATCTTCCGTAATCATAGCCGAACGGCAAAAGACAAGTCATCGCGCTTTTGCCCGGATGCCCGATCGTATCGACTGCATATATGTGAAAACTCTCAAATAAAAAATCACATGCCAACAGATTGTAAGCAGTCGTCGCGTTGCCGCCATGAAATACCAGTAAAGGTTCTCCAGTCAATGCGCCGGTCTCGATGAGGTGCGTTCTGCCAAACGAAGTCGGAATTGTAATATCTTTATATGGTACATCCAGTCTTTTTAGCTGCTGATCATATAATTTCAGTATTCGTTTCTTTCCTTCTTTACTCTTGTAAATAGATCTCATTGTGTCACCGTGTGCCAATTCACAGTTTTATTACAAAGTATATCGTTCCTACTGAACTTTCTCACCGTTGACGAGAACTACATTCATGACCTCGATTTCGACCTTCTCCCAAACACCTTCTACCACATAGGGCTCATTGGTGAGATACTCATCCAGGGCAGCACGAGAATCAAACTCCAGCACAAGCACGGAGCCCTTCATTTTGCCTGTATCATCCAGCAGACCGCCGGCACAAATAATCTGTTTGCCGAGAACTTTCATCCCCTCCAGATGGTGCGGGCGGACCTGCATCCGTCTCTCCAGCATTCCTTCGCCGTCATACGCTTTAACCATGAACTGCATTTTTATACCTCATTACTCATCAACTCCCGGAATCAGCGAGAAAATCATCCTGGCAATCTCGTTAACCATGGCTTCCCCATATCCTAAGTCCCTGCACCGCACTACCTGTCGGAGCAGATAGACGGCATCCTGTTTTCTTTCTCCTGTTAGTCCACATTGAATATCGCGTAAAGTAATTTCATTTCCCATGTGTTTACCTCCTTATAGCCTATTCGACAAGAATCTTTCTTGTACACCTATTATTTTACTATCAGGAGTATAGATCAACAGATGTCCGCAGAGAGGGACATCGTTGGATACAATTAATAGCACAATCATTAATGTCCCTGTGCCAATCATGATACAGACGAACAAAAATCTGGAGTGAACTAATTATATTAGGAAGATAAATATAAATTGCGTTGTCAATACTTATCTACATATGTTCAAATTCTTGATGCTTCAATTTTAGACCTCACATCATCAAATGCTTTCATATAAAACTCGTCATATTCTGTCTCATTGGACGAGCCAAGATCCATAATCTGCACACCGTGAGCCGCAAGCAACTTTTTATTAAGGTCATAATTCTGGACATTGCGGTTATGCCTTTTTATATCATCATTCATCTTTCTTATCGACTCCATATCCTCCGGTGCACAGCAATCTGTCGGCAACAACTCTTTAACCGTTCTGTGAATATCGTAGAAATATACTGTTCCATCCCCATGGCGCTCGCGCTGCTTACGCTTCAGCAGCCACCATAGATCAAACTCACATTGAAGAAATCCAAATCCAATTACATATACATCACCAAATATGAAAATCTCTGGCCAGGAAGTAAATGAATAGCGTGCTCCTTTTTTTGTGATAGTCTTAAAATCAATAGCTTCGCAGGATTCTATGATCCGCTTCAGTAATCTTCCATAGCGGTCATGTCCAAGAACAATCCCCTTTGGCACAGATGCTTCACCGTGGATGTGCCAAAGTGCTGTATTTCTCTTCTCCGAATAGTAACCGCTGTGCAGGAAATACTCTCTCTCCTGCTTTTGTTTCCCATCATTATTCAAGGGAAGCAAGTTAAACCTTACAGATGAACGTGATTCATCATTATAGAAATTGCGTCTTGGAAAAAAAGCCTTCTCAAGGCAATACGAATAATTGGTCGTGAAAATATGATCCGCCTTCAGCGTCGGTAGATTATCAAGCAAATCGTTGCTCATGCTCACAAGATGGCTCATTTCTTCTTTAAGTCTCTTCTCTTCATTGCTGATGGAAATTCTATCAAGCATCCTCGGAATTGGTTGCCCTTGTACTAATGACTCATACAGGAGAGGAAAAGGAACCTTCTCTCTCTCTTCATCAGAAATAGGAATGCAGTTCTTAACTGTAAGGTTATCGACCAGACTGTTCCATGCAACTTGCCCACTCTTTCGTTCAAGGCCATTGCCAATCAAGACCACCTGAGGCCTACCCTGCCCACGGACAGGGTATTCAAACTTGATGTTTATCATGGTTCTTATTGCTCCTAACTCACTATAAATGACTCATCCTCATAACACTCTGCCATTCGGATTCTGAGATTTCTATTTTTGTTCTATTCACATCTCAACAAAACCTGTTCTTAATTGATCGGAGAGAATGCGCAGGAGAGACAACCTTAGCTATACTGTTCTTCACAAAACCGACCTAACCGAAGTTGTTATCAGTGGCGCTAACTTATGTTGAGCTAAGGTCATTGATATTGATATCAACCGAGCACGAACTAGTAATGATAACAAAGCTAATACAGAATAGATACTATCCTAGGTTATGAATGCAAAAATACAATCATAATCTTGATTTTTCACAGCATAGTCTTGCTGATCAATGCCGCATTATTATTTCCGCTCCGATTATCACTGGGAGTTTTCCCAACTGTAACCATATATCTCTGATCGCCGCCGTAAGTAATTTTATAATGCTTCCCGGCTTCGCTTATCTCGAATCCCAGACTCTGAAGTTCCTGCCTCATAGCCCCGGTAAGATTCTTGTATCCCTTGAACAAGTCCTTAATTCTCTGTTTCCGCTCGTCACTCAAATGATAATATGGGTTATTATCCAGAATATCTTCCAGAACATCCGCTTTCCTTGGTGCTTTTTCAGTTGCAGCAAGCGCATCATCAAGTGTTCCGAGAATCATGTCACGTATCTCTCCCTGGTAGAACTCCTCCTCATCACCAAAATACAAAACAGGTACAGCATCTGAAACAGCATACTTAGCCCGAAGCCCTTGATTTTCATACTGCAGGGCTTCATTGGCATTTGTCAGTTCAGCTACCTTATTCTGCAGTTCCCTGAGTTCCTCATCAAATGTTTCATATACCGTATCGATCTCGTCCTCGGCCTTCTGCCTTGCGCTCTCAGCGTTCATACGTATAGCTACCTGCTTTTCAAGCTGTACATTGAGCAATTCTGCTGATACTCCCTGCCAGGTAAGTAAGCGCTCGACCCTTTGCGAAATCCCATATTGTATTACATTTCGAATGACCTTCTCCAGCCGTTCATTTGCATTCCCCGTATTGCTCCGAAAATAATAGTTCTTCCGGCTGACCGTCTCAGATGGGTAATAAACATGGACGGCTCCAAATGGTTCCTCTGTCTTTCCTATTAGTTTTCTAAATTCCCGGCACTGAGGCGAAGAAGCTTCGACAAGAACGTGAGCTGCGCCTTTAAGCCGCGATGATAACCATGTCACACTCAGAGGATCGATGTCCTCCGAAGTTTTGGACACATATATTACCGGCAGCTTATACTGCCTGTTCCCGGATAAGACACTTCGAAACTTCTCTAAATCATTATCCGTTACATATACAGGTGTACGCAGGACCGGCAGCTTGTAATCATCCTTGAGAAATCCGTCTTCTATCAGCAATGTAATAAAGTGCGGTGTTGAAAATGCCGCACCCATGACCAGCGCTGCCTCATCGTAAGTCCGGTCAAGCTGGATGGAAATACGCCTTTCACAGAAATTCACAACGAAATCTGAAGCTCATGTAACTCCATCAGGAGTGATTTTTACATGTCTGGCGGCAAGTATACCCTTTTCAGGGTATTCAGCAAATTCAAGCCACAGCCTGTCATCACCATATCGGGCTGTCCGTTCTCCCTGCCACTCGATGCCGGTGACTATGTTTTCTGTATGCGTGCTTGTATTATTCCATTTGATGACCAGCTGAATAAAATCATCCTGAGTAATACTGTCCTTTATATCAAGAACTGTTGAAAACAAGAGCATGTGATATAGTCTCCCTTCGTGAAGCCTCACACGACTCTTAAAGCCGTGAGAATGTGCCAGGCTACTTTTCCAAATGTCTATTACCGTTCCGATCTAAGCAGCGCATACCAACTCGCGTCACAGATTCCCTGGTTGTTCCTGTCGGAGCTTC
>DOVL01000163.1 GCA_003520105.1 Lachnospiraceae bacterium
TCTGCCATGCTTATTAAGGGGAGTTTTTTTAATTCAAGGTTTACTTTGATATGAAAATACAGTAAAATAATATGATGTGAATAGACAGAAAAGAGGAATCAAAGTGAAGTTTTACAGTCTTGAAAAAAAGCTTTATAAATACTCCATCAAATATCTTCCGGAGATAGTGATCGGATGTCTTATTATGGGCTATTTCTTTTATTTTGCTATGCCTGATTTTTACGGTAAGCTTGTTCTGAATCCATATCTCATTGTAGAAGAAAACGAATACTGGAGACTTATTACATGGATATTTACCATGCCTTTTAATCCGGAAACAGCTCTCGGAATCATATTTATACCGATATCCATGTTTTTCTATTATTTTGTTGCTAAACGGCTTGAGGCTGCATGGGGAATGGTCATGTTTAACTTCTTCATGATCGGCGGCCTGCTTCTTATTGATATTGCTGTTCTGATCACAGCATTCATTACCTTTAAGTGGAGTCCGGGCAGTATCTGGGATTATTATTCCAACATATTTATGAGCACAGCGTATGGCATGAATATTACTTATTTTACTACCATGAGTATGTTTCTTGCCTTTGCGGCTATCTACAGTGAGCAGGTTGTTATGCTGTATTTCATGATACCGCTTAAGGTAAAATGGCTCGGATACTTTGATCTTGCATATCTGATTTATGAGTTCATTAAGTCTGACAACGTTTTTGCAAGAGTTATAATAGTGTCAAGTGTTGCTAACTTCTTCATTTATTTCTTTATCAACAGAAGAAGAGGAATGAAGGAGGGGATTGAAAATTATAAACGCCGTAAGGACTTTCAGAGAAGAGTTCGAGGTGCAAATATTACCGGCGTGTATAGAGGAAATGGTCAAGGAAGCGGCCAGGGTGGTCCGGCTGGAAATACCATGCAGCATCGTCCAAACGGAGATGCAAAGAGGATCAATCCGTTTAATAACAATCCTCCGACAACCGGTATTCACAGATGCACGATCTGCGGAAGAACCGATGCGGATAACGAGGACCTTGAATTCAGATATTGCTCAAAGTGTAATGGTGGCCTTGAATATTGCATGGATCATCTGTATACGCATGAGCACAGACATTAAAAAATGACACGATAATTACGTAAAGGACATAAGATATATATGAAAAGAGAAACTAAGAACATAATCAAAGATTTAAAGGCAGGACGCAACCTCGGCACAAATGTGAGAAGATATTCCGAGATACTAAGTACTGCATTTACTAATTACGCAGCTGTAAAGCTTTCCCTCAATCTTTTCACTCTTATGGAGATGATCGACGAGCTTCCTTCTGACAGAAGAGCCGAAACCAACAGGATGGTGGCTACTCTGAGAAGAACGCTTACTGACGGCTTCTCAGGCAAAGCGATTACCGATGAGGATATAGCTGAGGTTATAAAGATCAGAGAAGCAGTAACTGCCAGAATGAAGATACTTACAGCCTATACGGATGCTTGTTCTATATATGAATATGTTCTGGACAGAAAAAAGCCTGCTGAGGATCCGGAGGCGGCTCTTGATACGGCAGGAATTGCTGAAAATATGTATAATTACGTATTTCAGGAAAATGATAAGATGCTTATCAACAGCAAGATACAGACTCTTATCGCAGAGCTTCCTGTAAGGATGACGAAAGACAGATTTTTTGATATAATCAGTAATACTCTGAATATTTACAGAGGCGGAGAGAAGGAAGCAGTAAATGATTTTATCGAGATGATCAAAACAGCTGCAGTACTTACTCTTCCTGAAGGCTTTGAAACAGAGTATCCTGAGCTTTTTGAAATATATGATAATCTCACCAAAACAGACGTGAAGGCGCTTGATGCAAATGGTGTTAACGTTCTCTCCGGGGAGATTTACAGAGCAACAGAGATTATTAATTCTTATGTAACTGATCAGCTGATGCTTATTGAGATCATAAATGACAGCCTTACGGTTTTATTTACGATCAACAATATTGATAAGAGCTTACTTAATGATAAATATGATATTTCAGTAAAAATAATTACAGAGACTCTTGCTGCTGAGGATATCTACAAGGCTGCGGAAGGCTTTGATGAACTCTTTGTAAGCCTTGAGGGTATACAGGAAGATGCTTATGAGACTCTTGCGACTGTTGAGTCAAGTCTGTTTGATATCTGTGACAGCTACAGCGAGCCTATAGAGACCGAAGGACTTACTGAGGTTTTTGCAAAGCTCAATAAAGCCGATAAGCTTACCTCAACAAGTCTCTTTATTGACCTCGATAGAGATATCAGAGTAGTCAGTGATGCTGCAGATGAAATATTTATTTCAGATGTTAAGGTTGATTTTGAGGAGGCCATGAGGAAGAAGCTTGACAGCCTCAGCATACCTGTACGCAGAGCTGTTATGGCTAAGGTGCTTTCTGTACTTCCTGTATTTTTCAACAACAAAGAAGAGATCAGAGAGTATTTCAACTATGCTCTTGATAAGTGCTCTGACAAGTCGGAGCTTGCCACTTCGGTAGATAAGATCAATGAGATAATACTTGGTGAATAAAAATGTACATGATCGAGCATGTCTATTCAGACATTGAAAGAGGAAAAAAACTGAATAAACAGATCCGGAAGATTTATAAGTATAAACCGGCAATAAATCTCTTTCTTGTAACTTTTCCGATAGCTGATAAAGGCATACTTGAGATCTATAATTATAATGTTCTGCTGCAGCCATACTACAGACAGCATGAGGAAGAGATAATAATAGTCGGAATATCCTCAAAAAAAGATGAGGCGGAAGAACTTATCAGGTCAATAGTTGAGGAAACAGTCCGTGAAACCGGCGGGCTTAACGTTAAAGAATATATTGATTCAAAATATAGTGTGATCAAGCTTCCTCCAAAACGTAAAAGTGCGAGGAAGAGGATCAGAGATATAACAGATATTTCTATGAAGGATGCACAGTGACCGAATGATCAGGGGAGAAAACGGTCACAGTTAAAATGATCAGAGAGGTTAAAGGGTATGGGTGTATTTCTTACTATCCTTAAAATTCTCGGAATAGTACTCGCTTCCGTACTGGGACTCATAATTATCCTGCTCCTGCTGGTGCTTTACGCACCGGTGAGATATAAGCTTAAAGGAGCTTATAACGGAGATGTTGACGGGACGGTAAAGGTGAGATGGCTCTTCGCCGGCATAAAAAGTACCATTGTTAAAAATGATGAGAAAGGGATGTCGGTCCTTGTGAAACTAAAAATCTTCGGAATACCGATCAAGAAAATACAGGTTCTTGGCGGAGACAAGGATGCTGATTCCGGTGGCAAGGATAAGAAGACCAGAAAAAAAGAGAAGGATAAGAAGAAAAAAAAGAAAAAGAAAGATAAAGATTCCGG
>DOVL01000210.1 GCA_003520105.1 Lachnospiraceae bacterium
GTTCTCCGATCTTTTATTGTCCATACCGGCGAGAAGAAAAACTTCACGGACCGGTTTATTATGTATGAATTTTAACGAGCAGTATGATGAAATATGTGGTAAAATAATTTTGTAGAGTTTTGATCAGATGGTCGATAAGAAACCGGTTTTTATTGAATTAGAATAATCAGTATTATCGGTTCGGTTATGAGATAAAAAAGCAATATGGACAACAAAAATGCTCAGAAAACTGAAAAGGATATTAAGATAGAGAAGCTTGCCGCGAAGGTTATGGATATCGCCAGAGATCGTATCGCCGTGAGTCTTCGCTTTCTTGATATTGCCCTTGCGGAGATAAAACTGATCGCGAAGAAGGATATCAAGGATAAGAATGAGACCTCGGGCGGCGGAATGGCTACCGACGGACAGTATGTTTACTATGACCCGGAATGGGTGCTCAGGACCTACAAGGAAGAGCCTTCACGTGTTACGAGGACGTATCTTCATCTGTTACTGCATCTTATATTTTTCCATCCTTTCAGCTATGACAAGCTCGATAAGGTACTATGGGATCTGGCATCGGATGTTGCAGTTGAGTCGGCTATCATATCCATGGGATATCCTGTATTTATGACTGAACGTGATGCAGAGGCTGCAGAAGAGCTGAAGACGATAAGAAGGCTCTGCAACGGCATCACTGCTGAGAAGGTATACAAATACCTCAGAACATATGACATATCCGAGGCCGGCAAGATCAGGTGGTTCGTTCTCTTCCACAAGGATGAGCATATTTACTGGAGGAAGAAGAAGGAGATCAGCATCCAGCTAGAGAGATGGCAGAAGATCAGTGAGAGAGTGAAGACTGACCTCAAGACCTTCTCGAAGGGCGGTGCGGTCAATGAGGAGATAGAGGCCAGCCTGACCGACGCGACGAAGGAAAAATACGATTATACCGAGCTCCTTCAGCGGTTTATGACCACCGGTGAGGATATCAGGCAGAGTGACGATGAGTTTGATTATATTTATTATTCCTACGGACTCGAGCATTACGGAAATATGCCTCTGATCGAGCCGCTGGAATACAGAGACTCGAGGAAGGTACGTGAGTTCATAATCGCGCTTGATACCTCGGCATCCTGCAAGGGTGCGATCGTGCAGACCTTCCTGAAGAAGACCTACAGCATCCTGAAGAGCAGGGATAACTTCTTCACAGAGGTAAATATACATATCATTCAGTGTGACAGCCAGATCAGGCAGGACACGAAGATTACGAATAACGAAGAGTTCGAGGATTTCTGCAGAAATATAAAGCTTAAGGGTTTCGGAACAACCGATTTCCGGCCGGTTTTCAAATATGTGGACGAGCTGATAGAGAAGCAGGAGTTTGAGAATCTCAAGGGACTTATTTATTTCACGGATGGCTACGGAGACTATCCGGAGAAGATGCCGGACTACGATGTAATGTTTGCATTCCTTGCGGAGGATGAATATGCACCGAAACCGCCGGTATGGGCGTACAAGATAGTGCTGCAGCCGGAGGAGCTCGAAGCCGAGGCAATACGCATCGAACAGGAGAAACGCGAAGAGGCAATAAGAATGAGCCGAGATAATGGTGAGGCAGATGAAACACCAACGAATCAAGAGAACAGTGAAATGGCAGATACTCATCCGGAAACATGATTCGGGCGAGGATTAAGAACAGTTTGATAAACAGATGATCAGGGAGGTCACAGATGAATATAAATCAGGCGAAGAATTATATAAAGAATGACGTCAGCTTATACCTTCTGAAGGATGAGTGGGGCGAATACAGGATACCGGTCGTAAGGCAGAGACCTATATTTCTCCTTGGTGCACCGGGAATAGGCAAGACTGCGATCATGGAGCAGATCGCATCAGAGCTCGGAATCGCGCTCGTTTCTTATTCCATGACACATCATACGAGGCAGTCTGCGCTCGGACTTCCTTTCATCAAACACGAGAGCTACGAGGGGATGGAGTACGACATCTCCGAATATACAATGAGCGAGATCATCGCGTCAATCTATTCAGTTATGCGTGAATCAGGCGTGAAGGAGGGAATACTCTTCCTTGACGAGATCAACTGTGTTTCGGAAACTCTCGCACCATCAATGCTGCAGTTCCTGCAGTATAAGGTATTTGGAAAGCATAAGGTTCCGGACGGCTGGGTTATTGTAACTGCAGGAAATCCGCCTGAATACAATAAGAGCGTGCGTGAATTTGACGTTGTTACGCTTGACAGACTGAAGGTGCTAACGGTTGAGGCGGATTATGATACATGGAGAAAATATGCCCGTGAGCATAACGTCAGAAGTGAAGTGACGAGCTTCCTCGAGATACATAAGGATTATTTCTACCATATGGAGATGACCACGAGAGGTCGTTCATACGTTACTGCCAGAGGATGGGAGGACCTTTCGACCATACTCGGACTTTACAACGAGAAGAATCTTGCGGTCGATGAGACGCTTGTCGGACAGTACATCAGAAACGACAAGATAGTTAAGGAGTTTACCGCTTACTACGACCTTTATAATAAATACAAGAGAGACTACAAGCTGGATGATATTCTATGCGGAAATCCGCCTGAAACTGCATTTGCAAGAAGTAAGAAGGCCGGTTTCGATGAGAGACTTTCGGTACTCGGAATGCTTATGGACAGGCTGGAATCTGAAATCGGTGATGTGATCGAGAAGACTGATTTCCTTGCGGAACTCTTAAAGCTTCTGAAGCAGCTTAAGGTAAGTCTTGAAGGCTATGGTACTGCTTCCGAGGTTATTTCATTCCTGGAGAAATGCTCTGAAGCCGAGAGGAGCAGGATGGACAAACTTGCCAAGGCAAACTCACTTTCCGACAAGGATAAGAGGAAACTGAGAAGGATCATTGACCACCTTAATAGAACCATCAAGGAGATTGTTACAGCAGGTTCAGAACTCAGATCGCCTTCAGAGGCTTTCAATATCGTTAAGATGAATTATGACGATGCTGTGGCTGATATGAAGGAGGATGTTAAGAACACCAAGGAGAGGATGCATAACCTCTTCAGCTACGTTGAGAAGGCCTTCGAGGAAGGAAACGAGATGCTGCTCCTTGTTACCGAGCTTACGGTTAACGAGAACTCGTCGAGATTTATCGCGCAGTTCGGTTCGGAGGATTATACAAAGGCCAGCGAGACTCTGATGCTCGCAGAGAGGCAGGATGCGATCAAGAAGGAGATTCTGGAACTGGATATCTAAGGGAGAAAAAACATGCCGGATAAGGTATTTAAGACGTCACAGGGCGAACTGTATTACGTAATTAAAGAAGACAGGGTAAATATAACTTCATACACCGGAGAGGATGAGAATCTGGTCCTTCCCGAGGAGATAGAAGGACTTCCGGTCAGAAAGATCGACAAGAAAGCTTTCATGAATGCGAAGAGGCTGAGATCGGTTGTGCTTCCTGATACGATCAGAAAGCTTGCAGACTGGAGCTTCTCTTACTGCAGGATGCTTGGCACAGTGGAGCTTCCGAGGAAGAAGATCGCCATGGGGCGCTCACCGTTTCTGGGGGATGACAGATTGGAAAGGATAAGTCTCAGAAGCAGGAAGAAATACCCTGATAACGAATGGCTGGCTATGTCCGAAAAGGACAGAGACGATACGGCTGTTCTTCTTGCGTCACTTTATAACATGAAGGGGGCAGATCATCTTCTGAACTGCAGCACTTCAGGAACAGAGGAGTGGTTTGAAGGACTCGACAGAAGGCTTCTGGAATTTATAGACGAGCCGGACGAAGAGGGACATGCTGAGATGATCCTATGTGGCGAGGAGGACCTTGAATGCACTCTGGACGTATTTGTGGCCAATAAGAGGAAGAAGAAGTCCAGATGCGCTTTTATGCGTCTCCTGCACCCTGCAGGCCTTACAGAGGCTTCTGAGGCGCGCTACAGGGCATATCTGACCGGCCATTGCGTGGGCTGCGAAACTGATGAGGCATGGCAGGTTCTGAAGGATGAATATGGTCATGTCAAGGAATACTATGAATATTATGTAAACCTAGGCTGCCTGAATGATGATAACTTTAACGATACGATAATTGATCTGGGAGATAAGCAGGCTGAGATGAAGGCGTATTTTCTCAGATGGAAAGAGGCAAATAAGCCCACGGAAGAGGACTTCTTCGATAGTTTTGAACTGTAAACAGGTCGATGAACAGCCAAACACAACCTGAGACCAGTGCGAGGCTATTTGTACGCATTATTATATTTTGAGCCGTGATAAACACTGTGTAACGTGAAAAATAAGGGGGTATTCATGATATTATTTATAAATGCATGTGTAAGAAAAAACTCAAGGACCAAGCGCCTTGCCGATGCGTATCTTGAAGGCCTGAACGACTCCGTAACGGAAGTAAAGCTGTGGGAGTATGATTTCGATACGGTTGATGAAGGATATATAGATAAAAGAGATGAGCTGATCAGCAGAGGGGACTTTGACGATCCGATGTTTGATCTGGCAAGACAGTTCGCTGAGGCAGACCGGATCGTGATCGCGGCACCTTTCTGGGATCTGTCATTCCCTGCATCGCTGAAGCAGTACATCGAGCATATTAATGCTCTGGGAGTAACCTTCACCTACACTGAGTCCGGTGAGCCGAAGGGGCTCTGCAAGGCGGATAGGCTGACCTTTATCACAACTGCCGGAGGATATTTCTTCCCGGAGGAGTTCGGTTTCGGATATATAAAGGCTTTGGCAGAAAACTTCTATGGAATCGGGCAGGTTGAACTTATCAAAGCGACCGGTCTGGACATATTTGGAAATGATCCCGAAAAAATACTTGAAAAAACAATGGATGAGATACGAAGAGCAAAATCAGAACAATAAGATGTTATAGTGTATTTCAAAAAGTGATTTCAATAGAATAGTATATTGTAAATATAACAAAAGAACTGAGCCTGTCAGAAGACTCAGTTCTTTTTGGATTATTAGTATTATTATTCGCCCGGTTTAGTAGGTGGTTCGCCGTTATCACCATCAGGTTTAGCAGGAGGTTCACCGTTTCCGTTACCATCAGGTGGTGCATCAGGTCGGTCACTTCCACCTGAACCACTGCTGCCTGATCCGGAAGAGAGGGCTATTTTTTCACCCGTCGAAGCAGTTCCGGATGTATACTCCTCGCCATTTACGTAGAGTTTATAGCCATTCAGATCTATTGAATCAGCTTCACAGGTCAGGCTTGTTATGTAGGAATTGCCTGTGAGTACCCATTTTGAGCCACCACTTATCTCAACATAAACCTCGCCTTCCTGACCGTCAGGATTGATAGCACCATTAAAGCTTGAACTGTCGCTAAGGTACAGATTGAGCTGAGATACACTGTCAACGAGGATGTCACCGTTTATTTCCTG
>DOVL01000118.1 GCA_003520105.1 Lachnospiraceae bacterium
TGAAATAGCAGATGCTTCAGCAGGACGATGGGGTGGTGAAGAATTTATGATCCTGCTTCCCGGAATGGGTAAGGAAAAAGCATTTGAAATTGCCGAGGCCATACGAAAGTCCTTTTCTGACATCACATTTCCACTGGCCGGAAACTGTACCATCAGTCTGGGTGTGGCCGAAAGGCAGAACCGTGAATCCGGAGACAGCCTTGCTTCCCATGCGGATCAGGCGCTCTATAATGCAAAAAATACAGGCAAAAACAAAACTGTGATTTATTAATGATTGTATAACTGTTTTTCCCGGTATCGGACAGGTCGGTGCTTCACCGCCTGTCCGATATTATTTCGTCTTAAAAATAGTGACACATTTGTGAGAAAAATGTGCTATTATAGTATCAGAAATAATTTTTGTAAGTAACCTGTGCGGAAAAAGTTTTTTTGTTACGTGCGCAATGAAGATAACTAAGCTCAACGATAAATTTTACACAGAATATCACGGAGCTGAAAAATATGGATGATCCTGCAAATTTAACTGATATAAGTAATATAAGTAAACAATTTCATTCTCTTAATATCCCTGCGGAGCTTCAATTTGATCCGTTGACAGGGCTTCTTAGCCGTGGCTCATTTCTCAAAAAAGCCCAAAGCGATATCCCAAAGATCATAGAAAGATACGGTCAGGCCGTAGTTCTCACCCTTGACTTAAAAGACATGAAGGGTTTCAATACAAGCTTCGGTCAGGAGGCGGGAGACCGTCTGCTCTGCAGCATATCGGATATCCTGAAGCAGCATTTCGGAAGCACATACTGTTCAAGATTCGGAGAAGACCGTTTCTACGTCTTTACAAGAGCAGCGGGAATCGATATCGAGCTTAACGGAATCATTAAACAGATACAGAATATAAATCATGGGCAATCCCTGCCTGTACGTATGGGCATCTACGGTATAGATGATGAAAAAATATCCGTAGATGTTGCCTGCAACAGGGCTCGTATGGCCTGCGATACCCTGAGAAATAATTATAATTCCGGCTTCGTGTGGTTTGACGAAAAGCTGGCAGACGAAAGCGCCAGGAAGGACTATATCGTCAGAAATCTTGATAATGCTATCGAGCGTGGCTGGATCCGGATATGCCTGCAGCCTGTGATGCGTACACTTACGGGTGAACTCTGCGGATTTGAGGCTCTTTCCCGCTGGGATGACCCAACCTATGGCTTACTGTATCCTGATGACTTTATACAGCTTTTGGAATTGAACAGAATTTCCTATAATCTTGACTTTTATGTGGTAAAGCAGGTAGCAAAACTCCTTCGGGAAAGGCAGGAAAAGGGGCTCCCGGTGGTACCTGTTTCTGTTAACCTTTCAAGAACTGACTTTGTATTTAACGACCCCGTAACTGATATTTCCACACTTACAGAGTCCTTAGGCATACGCAGAAGTCTCATAAACATTGAGATAACCGAAACCTCCCTGGTGTCAGGCAACGGGATCATCTCAGGAGCTATAGAACGATTCCATGAGGCAGGCTTCCAGGTTTGGATGGATGATTTCGGAAGCGGCTATTCCTCCCTTAACGTCCTTAAGGATTTTCTTTTTGACGAAATAAAGATAGATATGGGTTTTTTCAATAATTTCAATGACAAGGCGAAGACCATAGTGTCCATGATCGTTGAGATGTCCAAAAAGCTTGGTATGCATACACTGGCAGAGGGAGTTGAGACAGAAGATCAGCTCAGCTTCCTTAAAAGCATCGGCTGTGAAAAGATCCAGGGTAATATCTTTTCAAAAGCACTTCCCTATGAAAGTCTCATGAAGCAGTTAGAATCTGACGGAGTCCGGTGGGAAACCAGAAATGTTTCTGCCATGTATGATAAAGCAGGACTCACCAATGTTATCGTGGACAATCCTGTTTCGCTGTTCCTTACAGACGGTAAAACCTTCAAGGGACTTTACAGTAACGAGGACTTCAATGAGATCCTCCTTACAGCAGGCTATAAGGATCTCAAAGCTCTGGAGGCGGACATGAACCATCCCGAAAGCCCTAAGGGAAGAAAATGCCGGGATCTGGCTTTCAAAGCGGAGGCAAATAATGCGGAAGAGTACATGACCTTCCTTGCAAACGGTAATTTTTATAAGCTTTCCTTCCGGATACTTTCCTCCTGCGATGATCTTTCTGTTATATTTGCCACCATGGACAGTCTGGTTTATGAGCAGGAGAAACAGTTCACTTCAGAGCTTGATGCCCTGGCCAGAAAGCTGATGTTCAATTTCGACAGTATTCATTACGTCGATACAGATGAACATAAAGGAACCATTATCTCCACCAGTATTCCTTCCGAAACCGTGGGGGGTACCATCGAGAATACTGAAAGCTACTATTCGGAAAATGTATCAAACTATATCCATCCCGATGAGCAGGAAAGATGGAGAAGCTTTGTCTCCCCGGAGAACATAAAGACCAAATTGAAGGAGAACAAAAACGGAACCTTTTCTGCACTGTTCCGTATGCGCAAGATTGACGGCAGCTACGAATGGACTGAGTGTACTGTTACTTCCTTCAGAGGTGCCAATGCCCACAGGCTGATCGTAAGCTCAAAGCCAGCCATCATTAACGACCCGGAGACTATGTGGATCATCGAAGGGCTTTTGAAAAAAGGCACCATTTCTTCAGACCGTCACATCGAAGCAGAAAATGCCTGGGAATTCCTTATGAACAAAAGCAGTATCCGGATATTCTGGAAGGACACACGGCTCAGGTACCTGGGAGCAAGCAAGGCTTTTTATGAATATTATGACCTGTCACCGGAAAAACTGATAGGTAAAACAGACGCGGAGCTGGGACTTCGTATCGACGGCATCTCCACTGCAAACATGGATAAGGAGATCATCAACAAGGGCGAAGTAGTCATTAAAGCATTGGGCAAAAATGTGGTGGACGGTGTAGTTCATCATATAGCCGTCAGCAAGTATCCGATGTATAACATGGGTAAGATTTGCGGACTTATCGGGTTCTTTGTAGATACGGAAGAGATACATACAACTGACGAAGCCCGAAGGCTTGATCTGGAGGATCCTGTTACCGGACTTATGAACATGAAGGGGCTTATGGTCGCAATGCTGGATCTCGATGATAACTATAAGAAAAACCGGGAGAACTATGCTCATATTTCCTGTGAAATAAAAGAATATTCCGGCATCGTAGAGGATTATGGCGATGCTGCCGGACAGGAGCTTTTGAAAAAAACCGCGGAGATACTGAGAGCTGTTTTCGGTACCGGTTTCATTCTCTCAAGAACCAATGGCGGTATGTTTTCCATAGCCAGAAAAACCACAAGCTTTAACGGCATGATGGGTCTCGTACAAAAGGCGGAAGCTGAAGTACGTAAAATTGATATGCTGAACGGATTTAAGTGTACCATACATGCTGATTTCGGCATGGCCAGGGCTTCTGAAGTCAGCTCTGTGCAGCAGCTGGTAAATCTTTCCTACACCAGAATGAGAAGGAAAAGAGAACCGGATTATGAAACCTGAGCCTTGCCGTGCACGTAACTATATTAAGGAGGTTTTATGAAGAAACATTTACTGACTGCTGTGCTGATGGCAGCCTCAATTTCCCTTGCCGGATGTAACGGAAATAATCCGAAGCCTCAGCCCTCGGGAGAAGCGGAATCCTCAGCTCAGGAGACCGAAGCTGAATCCGCCGATGGATCGGAAAACTCAGGAGAAGCATCGGAATCAACAGAAGGAAAAGAAGAAAAGGCAGCTAATACGGAAAAGAAATCCGAGCCGATAAAGCTTCCAGATTTCGATTTCACAAAAGAAAATTTTCCAAGGCTTGATGGTTCCACCTCAACTGTACCTCTCGGTAAAACTCTGACCTCAGCGCTTCTTGGCATAAGTGAAAAAGAAGCCGAAGATTTCTGCGTATTCAACCGAACCACCCAGTCCTTCCGGAATCTTCTTGCGGGAGAGGCCGACATGCTCATCGTAGGAGAGC
>DOVL01000291.1 GCA_003520105.1 Lachnospiraceae bacterium
TCATCCTCATCAAAGTCATCAAGTCCCAGAACCTCCAGAACCCTGTTTGTCACATAAGTCTTATCCTCCGGTGGAATGAGATCATTTAATTCTCCGTATCTAACAAGTTCTGTTATATGTTTATATATATTACTCATGTTGTGAACCTCCATATTCATTATTTATTTAGGCTTTACGATATTCAGATTCATGAGTGGGTATGCCTCCGAGGGCGTATTCTTGCTACAACCGAGGGGGTATACCCACTCATGAATCGTCACTTTGTCACTTTAAAACAGTATAATTAAATGATCTCCATTCCGCCGAACTTTCTTATTTGGAGCACGCTGCAAGCGCCTTCTCCAAAGAGTCCGTCCATAGCCTTCTTATATTCCTCCACGAAATCCTTTTCTACAAAGGCTGCGATGGTTCCTGCGAATCCTCCGCCGTGAACTCTTGCAACTCCGTGGTTCTTACCATCTTTATTTAAAGTATAGTCGCTTACGCCAAGCGCAATTGAAACTGCCTGATGTTCAACGTCTCTGTTGGTGTAAACGTTCTGGAGATATTTGTAAGAAGAATCTCCCGAAGCCTTAACGGCTGAAAGGAACTTATCTATATTTTCTTCTCTGAGAGCCTTGACCTGTTCATCAACTCTTGCATTTTCTGTAATAAAATGCAGTGCTCTGAGGGCGGCTCTGTCACTCACCTTTTCTCTGATGAGAGGAAGCTTTGCCATGATTTCGGCCGGATCAACCTCACGGAGGAACTCCTTGCCAAATACTGCTGCGGCTGCCTTCATTTCAGCAGGAACAGCTGCGTAGTCAGGTGTAAGATTTACGTGATCAGCCTTTGTATCGGTTATGCAGAGGGCATATCCGTGAGCGGCCATATCGAAATCAACCTTCTCGACAACAGGCTTTTCAGGATCCTTGAAATCAATAGTTACGAGACTTCCGACTGAGCTTGCCATCTGGTCCATAAGTCCGCATGGCTTGCCGAAATACACATTCTCAGCATACTGACCGATCTGAGCAATCTCAATCGGTGTTACTGTCATATCGTTGTAAAGACCGGAGATGATAGTACCGATGAGTGTTTCAAATGCAGCTGAAGATGAAAGGCCTGCACCGATCAGAACATCGCTGGTAACAAATGCATTGAATCCGCCGAGCTTGTATCCACGATCCTTAAGACCTGCAAGAACGCCTCTTATGAGAGAAGCGGTAGTACCTTCCTCGTCGTCCCTCTTGGCAATGTCATCGGTGTCGATCTCTATCATTCCGCCGCCTGCAGCAGAGATAACTCTAACCTTATCGGAAGGAGCAGTAATGGCGATAGCATCGCGGTTTATCGATGCTGCGAGAACCTTGCCGTGCTGGTGATCGGTATGATTGCCGCCAACTTCGGTACGGCCCGGAGCACTGAAGATAAGTATGTCATCATCATTGAATTCTGCAGCGAAGCTGTCGATAGCTTTTGCAAAACGCTCTCTTAAATATGGTAAAAGTGTTGTATCAAGGTAGATATCGGTAAGCTTGTCATCAAGTGCACCGCTTAAAAACTGTTCCTTAAGAATGTCTTTGTTTGCCATTTTCTTTTTCCCTCCATGATTTTTATGTATCGATAATTTATTTGTTCTTTATTCCCGTGCTTCAGATGATTAAACATATATGTGGCACGTTATTGATTAGTGTTTACTAAACAATATCACTGATTTAGTAAAAAGTCAACAGGGTATTTTCATTATTTTTATATGAATCTGAAAAACGCGGAATAAATCCAAAAAACAACGAATTTTGTGGATAGTTAACATAATTATAAATGATTATTTACATAATTATCGAAAGATAAAGAGATATGAACAAATAAAAATCAACTCGACAAATCCCGGGTATTATGCTAAAATGTTTACTAAACAAACGCAGAAGACATAATAATATGAAAAACAGCCGATAAATATGTGATCGGAAACATGGACAGCGGCTGTATTTTCACTTGCACGTAGGAGAATAATATGGCGACTATCAGACAGATAGCGGAGAAGGCGGGAGTTTCACCCGCAACAGTATCAAGAATATTAAATAATGACAGCTCGCTTTCGGTTACCGAGGAGACCAGAGTCAGGGTATTTGCGGTGGCCGAGGAGCTTCATTATGCAAAGAAAACGGTGACTGACAAGGCTTCCTTCAAGCTGGGTATACTTCAATGGTTTTCGGCTGAGGAGGAGCAGAGAGATGATTATTATCTCAGGGCGAGACAGGGAATAGAGGATTATTGTATAAGAAATTCTATTTCCATAGTCAGAGCGTACAGGTCGGACGCAAACTATCGTGAGACCATCGAGCATCTTGACGGTCTGATCTGTATCGGTAAATTCAGTGTCAAGGAGACGAGAGAGCTTATCGCGCTGTGCGAAAATATCATCTTCATCGATATGTCCGTAGACAACCGTGAGGTTTCCACACTTACCATCGACTTCAAGACTGCTGCCAGGGATGCACTCGGATATCTGAAGAATCTCGGACACAGTAAGATAGCCTATATCGGCGGCCTGGAATACGCTTCGGGAACTGAAGCGATTGAAGATTCGAGAAAGAAGGAATACATTGCCTTTATGAAGAAAAACAAGTTCTCAACTGAGGGGCTTGTTAAGGAAGGCCATTTTAATACCGCATCGGGCTATGAGATGATGAACAGTATTCTTGATGAGATGCAGGAGGATGCAGCAAAAGGAGTGGCAGCCGGTAAACCTTGTACTGCCGTATTTGCTGCGAGCGACGCAATCGCTTACGGAGTACTGAGAGCGATCAGAGAACATGGACTCAGGGTTCCGGAGGATATCTCGGTCATAGGAATAAATGATTCTGAAATGAGTCGTTTCTCCGAACCGGCACTTACAACAATGCATGCGCCGGCCTACGAAATGGGACAGCATGCCGCAAATCTGGTAAATGCGATGTCAAAGCTCAGTATCAAGACACCGCTCAAGGCACAGCTCTACTGCACACTTGTAGAAAGAGAATCATGCGCGAAAGCAACAGGGAATTAATAGGAGGTAAATGATGGAAACAGATAAGATTTTGAAGGAAATGACACTCGAGGAGAAGGCGATGCTTGTTGCCGGACGTGATATGTGGGATACATTTGATATTGAGAGGCTGGGACTGCCAAGCATCATGATGAGTGACGGCCCTCACGGTCTCAGAAAGATGTTCCCGAGAGAGGGAGAGAAGATCAACAACGGCGAAGGCGGAACGATCAAAGCTGTATGCTTCCCGGCTGCCTGTGCGACATCCGCTTCCTTCGACAGAAATATGATGTATGAGATGGGCCAGACACTCGGAAACGAGTGCTTGGCGGAGGACGTTCAGATCATCCTCGGACCTGCGGTAAATATAAAGCGCTCGCCTCTCTGTGGACGTAATTTTGAATATGTTTCAGAGGATCCGTATGTTGCCGGAGAGCTTTCTGCAGCATATATAAACGGTGTTCAGTCCAAGGGTATAGGAACATCAATCAAGCATTTTGCAGCAAATAATCAGGAGTTTGAGAGAATGTACGGTTCTTCCGAGGTAGATGAAAGAACTCTCAGAGAAATATATCTTGCTGCATTTGAGACTGCAGTAAAGAAGTCGGATCCATGGACCTTCATGGCTTCCTACAATAAGATAAACGGTGAGTATTCAAGCGAGAACAAGTGGCTTCTTACGGATATACTCCGTGATGAATGGGGCTATGACGGACTGGTAATGAGTGACTGGGCTGCGGTTTCCGATCGTATTAAGGGTATCGATGCAGGCCTTGATCTTGAGATGCCGGGTAGCCACGGTGTTAATGAAAAAATGATCGTGAAGGCTGTTAAGGACGGGGTTCTTTCAGAGGAGGCTCTTGATAAGGCAGTTCTTAATATTCTGAAGCTTGTTCAGAAGGCTCTTGCCGGAAAAGAGGCTGTCGGAACGGAAAAACCTGTATTTGATCGTGAGGCTGACCATAAGAAGGCTGTGGAATATGCACGCAACTGCATAGTGCTCCTCAAGAACGACTACGAGGCACTTCCGCTCAGAAGAAATATCGGTAAATCCGAGAGAGTAACCTTCATAGGTGAGTTTGCCGAGAAGCCTAGATATCAGGGCGGCGGAAGCTCGCATATACAGACTGATAATGTCAGTTCTGCTCTTGCCTGTGCCGAGCGTTATGCCGAGAGATACGGAAACGTAGAATATGCCAAGGGTTTCCCTGCTGATGGTGATGTAACAAAGCAGGAAGAGATTGATAAATATATTGATGAGGCAATCAGAGCTTCACAGAGCGCAGATAAGATAGTTGTATTTGCGGGGCTTCCGGATTCGTTTGAATCTGAAAGTTATGACCGTGAGCATATGAGACTTCCGGAGATACAGAACAAGGTTATTGAGGCGTTGCTGACACTTGATAAACAGATCATCGTTGTTCTTCACAATGGTTCGCCTGTTGAGATGCCATGGGCTGACAAGGTTGGTGCGATAGTTGAGGCTTATCTCGGAGGAGAGGGTATCGGTGAGGCAGTGGTTGATGTGCTTTACGGTGCGGTTAATCCTTCCGGAAAGCTTGCCGAGAGTATTCCGAAGAAGCTTTCGGACAATCCGAGCTATCTGAACTTTCCTGGAACCGGTCACAAGGTGAACTATGCCGAGGGTGTTTT
>DOVL01000175.1:0-1661 GCA_003520105.1 Lachnospiraceae bacterium
ATATTCTCCATAGTTATTATAATTGCATATATTTATACGGACCTTAACATTTATTTCATCTTTTTATGATTAAGTCAGGTAACGATTCTCTTGAACTTTTTATCAAGTTCAGCTTTGGTATACTTCACTATAGTTGGCCTTCCGTGTGGGCAGGTGTATGGATTATCGAGGGTCAGAAGCTCTTCGATCAGTTTCTGTGCTTCTTCTACGGTTATCCTCTGGCTGCCCTTAACTGCAGCCTTGCAGCCCATTGTGGCAAGCTTGTGGACAAATATATCCTCGGTCACTCCGCTTGTATTTCCTGCGAGATAGGTTACAAATTCGAGGAAGATATCACGTCCGTCAAGTCCCGCAAGATTTACGGGCATGGCGCTTATCTTTACTTCATTCCCCCCGAATTCATCAATCTCAAAACCGGTTTCGTTGAAACGTTCCAGATTATTTCTTACCGCGTCCATCTCTACGGATGAAAGCGAAATAATTTCAGGTGGAAACATTCTCTGGGAAACAATCTTTCTTTCCTTGAAATCCTTCAGGAATCTCTCGTAGTTAACCTTCTCATGGGCAGCATGCTGGTCCATAAGATACAGTGTATCATTATATTGGGTGATCCAGTAGGTATCGAAAGCAAGACCGATTATTCTGTGATGCTGAAGTGCTTCCTTCGACAGATAATCATCATTGAAGAGGTTCTTCTGCTCACCGACAATTATCTTCTCTTCCTCAGTTTCCTTATGTATGTTTTCAAATATCCTGCTGTTCTCAGCTTCTCTGTTGATCGAAGCACCGGAACCTGCCTTATCATGTTCCGGAGCATTATTATTTTCAGATACGTTATTATTTACCGACGTATCATTATTGGTATCATTCTGTTTTGCAGAATAATTACCTGTTTTTTCAGCAAGCTCACTTCTGTATTCAGGCGGAAGGAGCTTCTCGAGTATTGAATACGAACCATGAGATGGCTTTCCGATCCCCGGAAATGCTTTCTTTTCTACATTTGAAATCTTCCTGCCATTATCTGATTCAGATCTTACTGTCTCCGTGGATTTATCTGAAATATCTGCATGTGTTTTTGATGTATCAGTGGTTATTCTTGTATTATCTGTATTGTGGATGATTGTATCAGATATTTTGTTTGATGCATCTGCAATTATTCTTGCTTTTTCTGTGTTTTTAACAATTGTATCAACTGTATTATTAGATGCGTCTGCTGTGTTTACTGTGTTTGCAGTCGTTCTTACCGTCTCACGCACTACGCCTGTCTGCTTTGTCTCATCATCCTTCCACTCAGGCATGAGTTCTCTGTCGCGAAGAGCCTCCGAAACAGCATGGTATACAGTAGTGAAGAGTTCCTTCTCGTTTTCATATTTGAACTCTTTTTTGGTCGGATGAATATTGACATCACACATTTCCGGCGGAAGTGACAGAAAGAGAACCGTGAACGGGAATCTGTGCTGCATGATGTATGTCTTATAGGCCTCTTCTATCGCCTTGTAAATAACACCGTTTGTTATGTATCTTCCGTTTACGAAGAAATTCTCGAAGCTTCTGTTTCCCTTGGCTATGAACGGTTTTCCGACAAAACCGCTTATACGGATATTTCCTTCTTCATGGTCAACCGGAAGAAGATTTTTTGTTATATCTCTGCCGTAAACAGC
>DOVL01000175.1:1807-3259 GCA_003520105.1 Lachnospiraceae bacterium
GACATGGCTATCCTTATCATCAGATCATTGATATACGAGCTCTCCGTCATGGCTGTCTTAAGGAATTTCAGCCTCGCCGGAGTATTGAAAAATATATTTTTGGCAATAATGGTTGTACCGTTCGGCGCGCCGATCTCTGAAAGCTCGACCTCACGGCCACCGCTTATAACATATTTAATACCTGTCAGACTGTCTGCAGTCTTAGTGATCATCTCAGTTTCCGTAACAGCAGCAATCGTAGAAAGGGCCTCTCCTCTGAAGCCGAGAGACATTATGCCATTCAGGTCATCAGCCGTTTCCAGCTTACTTGTGGCATGTCTCATATAAGCCTTTCTGACCTCGTCAGCCTCGATTCCGGAGCCGTTATCGGTAACTCTGATATATGATATACCGCCGTCCTTAATCTCTACGGTGACGGCTGTTGAACCGGCATCAATAGAGTTTTCGACAAGCTCCTTCACGACAGACATCGGTCTCTCGATAACCTCGCCTGCTGCTATCTTATCAATTGTATTCTGATCAAGTATCTTTATCACTGGATTGTCCTCTTAAATATAATCAATATGTCGTTTTTTATGACTCCCAATCACTATTTAAACAAACATTATTTCTTATCTATGATCAATTTCCGCTCTATGATCAGTTTCCGCTCTATGATCAATTTCCGCTCTATAATCAGTTTCCGCAAAGCCTCTTCTTCAGCTCTTCAAGATAAAGCATGGCTTTGATAGGCGTCATATTGTTAAGATCCATACTTCTAAGCTCTGCGGTTATACTCATCTCTTCAGCGTTTGCGAAGAAAGATAGCTGGCCTGTTTCTTCCTGCTTCTTTTTATTCTTCACAGACTTCTCGACCTTAAGATCCTTCACCTTGCCTGTAACATCCTCATCTGCAAGATAATCCGATATTTCTCTTGCTCTGTTGATAACAGCCGAAGGAACGCCTGCAAGCTTTGCAACCTCAACACCGTAAGATCTGTCGGCGCCACCTCTTATGATCTTTCGTAAAAATACTATCGACTCGCCCTGCTGCTTAATAGCTATGCAGTAATTATTTACGGCAGAAAGCTTACCCTCAAGCTCTGTCAACTCATGATAATGCGTCGCAAACAGAGTTTTTGCGCCGAGAATGTCGCTGTCCGCAATGTATTCAACAACGGCCCAGGCTATTGCGAGTCCGTCAAAGGTTGAAGTTCCGCGTCCGATCTCGTCAAGAATTATAAGTGAATCCTTGGTGGCGTTGCGGAGTATATTTGCAACCTCACTCATCTCTACCATGAAAGTTGACTGACCTGAAGCAAGATCATCGCTAGCTCCGACTCTGGTAAATATCCTGTCACATATACATATGTCCGCACTGTCTGCCGGAACATACGAACCAATCTGAGCCATAAGAACGATTATCGCGCTCTGTCTCATGTAGGTTGATTTACCGGCCATATTAGGTCCGGT
>DOVL01000151.1 GCA_003520105.1 Lachnospiraceae bacterium
CGGGCTACCAGAAGGTTGATAATGAAGAGGTCAGAGAGAAGTTCGAGAAGGCTTGGAATATAAAGCTTAATCCAAAGCCGGGACTTAAGGCGACGGATGTATTTCCGGCTGCGATAGATGGACGTATCAAGGGACTCTACATCTGCGGCGAGGATCCTGTTGTGACCGATCCTGATACACATCACATCATCAAGGCACTTGAGAGTCTGGAGTTCTTTGTTATTCAGGAACTCTTCATGACCAAGACTGCACAGTATGCGGATGTTATCCTTCCGGGCGTAAGCTATGCTGAGAAGGAAGGAACCTTTACAAATACAGAGAGACGTGTTCAGAGGATCCGTAAGGCTGTTACCTTAAAGGGTGATATGCGTCTCGATACGGATATAATAATTGATCTGATGAATGCCATGGGTTATCCTCAGCCATATCTTACAAGTGCTGAGATCATGGATGAGATAGCTTCGGTAACTCCAAGCTTTGCCGGCATATCACATGCCAGACTGGACAGCGGAGAGAGCCTGCAGTGGCCATGCCTCTCTAAGGATCATCCGGGTACTGCAATAATGCATGCCAAGGGTCCGGCAAGAGGAAGAGCACTCCTTTACCCGGCTGCTTACAGACCGTCTCAGGAAGTTCCTGATGATGAATATCCGCTCATCATGATGACGGGCCGTATTCTTTATCAGTACAATGCGGCAGCAATGACAGCAAGATCACAGGGACTTATGGATATAGCGGGAGAAGGCTTTATCGAGGTCAACTTCCGTGATGCTGACGAACTTGGCATCAAAAACGGTGAAAAGGTCAAGGTAATAAGCAGACGTGGTGAGATAACCGCAACTGCAAGAGTCGGACGCAAGGTGTCTCAGGGTGAAACATGGATGCCGTTCCACTTCCCGGATTCACCGGCAAATGTTCTTACAAATGCAGCACTTGATGATTTCGCAAGAATACCTGAGTACAAGGTTTGTGCTGTCAGAGTTGAGAAGATAAATGAATAGTTTCTTTTGAGATTCAAGGATTATATTTAGAATTAAACGGGTCTCACTCTTTATGATCAGTGATGATAGGGGTGAGACCTGTCTGATATTTTAGGGGATTGATCAGGGTTCTGTGGTCAAAAAAGGTATGATAGATGCTTGATAGATATAACAGAGATATAAACTATGTCAGAATATCCGTAACGGATAAATGCAATCTGAGGTGCAGATACTGTATGCCTGAGGATATAAAGCATCTTCCGATGAGTGAGATCCTTACCTTCGAGGAAATATGCAAGGCTGTCAGCACTATGGCAGAACTGGGTATATCGAGAGTTAAGCTTAACGGTGGAGAACCGCTTATCAGGCGCGGAATAGAGGAGCTTGTCAGGAGTATTAAGGCAATTCCGGGAATAGAGCAGGTTACTATGACCACAAATGGTACATTGCTTCCTGAAAAGCTGGACGGACTGCTCAGTGCCGGGCTGGACATGATCAATGTGAGTCTTGATACTTTGGACAGACAGAGATATGAAAAGCTGACAGGTTTTGATGCACTTGATAAGGCACTTCTCGGAATCGACAAGGTTCTTGAAGCCGGGCTGCCGCTGCATATCAATGCGGTTTCGTATGACAGCAGTATTCTTGGTGAAGAAGGCTTGGATCCGCTGGAAGATACCCTGAAGCTTATTGATTTTGTAAGGGACAAACAGGTTGACATAAGATTTATCGAACTTATGCCGCTGGGCTTTGCAAAGGGCTTCCCTGCTATACCGCATGATATTTTAAGGAAGAGGATAGAGGAGAAATATCCGGAAATAGAGAAGCTGGACGGTGTCAGAGGAAACGGACCTGCTGTTTATTATCATATTCCGGGATTTAAGGGTCGTATTGGCTTTATCAGTGCAATGCATGAAGGCTATTGTGCTGATTGCAATCGGATAAGGCTTACAACCAGGGGATTCATCAAAAGCTGCTTATGTTTTGACACCGGAGGGGACATCAAAGCTATTCTGAGGGATGATATTCCTGAGGATGTGAAGGAACAGAGGCTGAAGGACAGGATCACTGAAGCAATTTTAAAGAAGCCTCAGAAGCATTGTTTTTATGATGAAAAAAATATTACTGAAACGGATGCTATGTCTGCTATAGGTGGATAAATTAATAAGCTTGATTTGCCACTTGATATGGCATATTTCAAGATGTATCCGGAAAGGGATTTGACAGATAATGGAATTTAGTGGAAAGATTAAAGCAATTTGTATAAGTGAAACAAGAGGAGTTGCAAAGCATCCGGTTGATGAGGCGGAATTTGTTGAAGGCTTCGGGATCAAGGGTGATGCGCATGCCGGAAACTGGCACAGACAGGTCAGTGTACTTACGGCTGAAACAATAGATGATTTTCGTAAAAAGGGAGCTGAGGTTAAGGACGGCGACTTTGGAGAAAATCTTATAATCGAAGGCTTCGATGTCAGGAAACTGCCTATTGGAAGCCTGTTTTTTGTGGAAAAAGAAGATGACGGCGCTGTTCTTAGACTTACTCAGAGAGGTAAAGAATGTCACAGCCATTGTCACATATATAATTCCGTCGGCGACTGTATAATGCCGAGGGAAGGAGTTTTCGTTGAAGTTTTAAAGGGCGGTATGGTAAGGCCGGGCGACGAGGTTACTGTTAAAGAACCTGCGCCGGACAGACCTTTTACTGCTGCGGTAATAGTTCTCTCTGATAAGGGATCCAGGGGTGAACGCGAGGATAAGAGCGGGCCTCTTGCATGTGAGATACTTAAAGAGAACGGGTACGAGATAATAGAAACACTTCTTATTCCTGATGAACCGCTTATTCTCAGGAAAGAGCTTATCAGACTCTGCGACGCGAGGGAGGCTGATCTTGTAATTACAAGCGGTGGAACCGGCTTCTCCATGAGGGATCATACCCCTGAGGTTACTCTTGAGGTTGCGGAGAGAAATGCACCGGGAATCGCTGAATACATGAGGATGAAATCGGCTGAGATCACTGACCGTGCGATGCTTTCAAGAGCAGCTTCTGTTATACGAGGACACAGCCTGATCGTAAATCTTCCGGGCAGTCCGAAGGCTGTTAAGGAATGCCTTGGGTTTATTCTCGATGGTCTCGAACATGGCATCAGGATACTGAGAGGCAGTGCGTCGGAGTGTGCTTCTGACGAGAAGTAACGACTTATTTTGGATGAAATGATTATGAAGAACATTGAGTAAATCATGTTATTTGATGAGATGACAGATGAGCAGAAACGAATATTTCTCTTGTTTGCGTTATTGGAATAGATAATGGAGTAAAAGAATTGATCATAGAGGCTGACGTAAGAAAAAAACTTCATGATTTTGAACTGGATATCAGTTTTTCGACTGATTGCAGGAGGATAGGAATACTCGGTGCGTCAGGAGGCGGTAAGAGTATGTGCCTTAAATCCCTTGCAGGGATAGTGACTCCGGACAGTGGTAAGATAGCCCTTGACGGTGACGTACTCTTCGATAAGGGGAGCAAGATAAATGTGAGCCCGGCCGAAAGAAGTATAGGTTATCTATTTCAGAGTTATGCGCTGTTTCCGAATATGACGGTGGAAGGAAATATAAAAGCCGCCATACATGCGGCCGAGCGTATGAAA
>DOVL01000100.1 GCA_003520105.1 Lachnospiraceae bacterium
CTTCTGAGATCAGGATATGCATCAAGCATTGAAGCACGCGCCTCGCGTCTGTCATCCTCAACAAGTTCGCCGGCAACTCTTATCCAGTCACCATCCTTGAAAGCACAGATCTCAACCTTTGGATTTGCGTGGATCTGCTTTGAAACATCCTTAGCCTTACCGGTCTGGATGTACAACTTACCCTCAAACAGATTGATCGTTCCGAAAGGTCTGACCCTTGGCTGATCTCCGTCAACTGTTGCAAGATAATATGTTCCTGCTTCCTTTAAAAACTCAAGTACTTTTTCCATAGCTTTACGCCTCCTTAAAAATAAATCTATATTACACATGCCATATTAATATCTTAGTCATAAAACCTGTCCATACCCGGCCCGGCCTCAAGCCTCTTGATGTATTTGTCAGGATCTTTCACCATATCCGCCATCATCAGAAAAGTATCCAGTGCAAGCCCTTCCTTGTTGGTATCGGAATAATTCTTGCCCACATCCTGCTTGATCTCAACATTTCTCATATTAAAAAAATACAAGTCAGTGAGACCATACCCACTGCACTTATATTTGTCCAGAAAAGTATGGTTATCGAGATAATAAATAAACTCATCCATCAGAGCCGGATCAGCCAGCAGTTCGCCCCACAGTTCTTCCGTATAATCTTCACTTTTTTCTGCATATTCAGCAAGCCCTCTCAGCCTGTCATAAGCCTTGACCAGCCTGCCGTCAATTATAATATTTCCCGACATATCTTATCCTTCAAACTAATGAAATACCTTTATTAGTTTCCACTCGCCGTTTATCTTGGATATTGTTATTGTTTCATCGAAATCCGTATCAGAATCATAGTCGTCATATCCAAATTCCAAAACACCTTTTATTTGAACATTCCTGGCGTTATCTATATCAATAGCAGATTTGTAGCCCTCATCAATGAGATCCTCTTTCAGTTCCTCCAGTTCGCTTTCTGTATAGTCCTCGCCTTCGACATATACTACATTTTTAAATCTAATATACATATTCATAGACGCATACATCGAAAACATCTCGGTAAACTGATTTACTTCATCTACTTCAGCCAGATCATCCGGAAACAATGATATGACCGTCTCAGCATCATAATTCTCAAACGCCACCAGAAAGGCCTCAGCCAGCTCCTCCGGACTCATTCCTTTCTCCTTCTTCCCATGTTTTTCTTTGAAGAAAAGAAGCCATGAACCAAACGCCAGTCCGGCAACTACTATCACGCTCAACGTAACTATGATAGCTATTTTAAGAGCATTACTCTTCTCCGGCATGATAGTGCCGTGGTATTCGCTGTTATATATCCTGTCGTCCAGATATGGATTATACTCGGCATTTCCATCGATTCTATCGTCCAGGTATGGATTGTATTCTCCACTGCCGTTATCCATTCCGGTACTGTTCATATTACCCATGTATGGGTTATATTCCATTCCGGTACCGTTCATATTACCCGTGTACGGATTATTCTCCATACCTGTACTATTCACATTTTCATTCTTATTCCAGAACATTGCAGTCCCTCCATAAACCTTACTTTTCAGTATAATTCATTGACCGCCATCTTGCAATTATAACTACAAAAAACATAACCGCCGCAATTTTTTTGTGCAAATATAATATCATGATAAAAGCCTGCCGGATCAGTGTAAATCAGACAGGCTTCCATTCATTATTTTATGATATTGGCATCATATTTTTATTAGTGGAGTCCCATGCCTCCGGCCTGAACATTCTTCTGTGGCTGCTTTCTATTTACCGCAGCCTTCTTTGGTTCAAGCTTACTTACTCCCGGAACAGCCTTGTCAACTATCTCTCCGTTAAGGAGCATGTTTGTAAGGTTCTTATCATTAAGAAGCGCTTTGTTCTCAGGCTTCTTGATATTCTTAAGAATAGATGCTGTGATGTTCTTCTCCTGCTCCATCTCTGTAGCCATCAGGCGGCAGATGTTATTCTTGGTTCTAGGATTCTGGGTAGCCTGTAAGAATGCAACCTTGGCAACATACTCAGGTAACAGATGCTCTTTAATAGCTGCATTTCTGGCATTCTTGAAGTTCTTAACAGACTTCTCAAGTGCATCTGCATCCTTGTTAAGCTGTTCTTCAGCCTTCTGTCTCTCAGCAGGATCCTCAATATCTTCAAGATTCTCCCTTGCTTCAAAAATCCTGTACTTTTCAGCCTTGTTAGCCTTCTTAATAGCCTTCAGCTTCTTCATTTCCTCCTCAAATTTAGGATTTGGACTAGAATCAGGATCATAATCGTTAAATACATATCCGAGGAGTCCGCTGTCATAATCAGCGAGACCGTAGGTCATATTTTCAAGCTCTTTCTTATATTTCTCTCCGAGTTCCTCAGCCTTCTTTTCGTTCTCATCCCATTTCTGCGCATAATTCGAAGGGTTCTTATCAACGATCATCTTAAATACTTTATTCTCGCTGAGTTCCTTAATTTCTTCAGCTGTCGGCTTCGTACCATTCTTCTGTGTGAGATAAGCCTCAGCCTTGGCTCTTCTCGCCCAGGCTACAGGGAATAAAGATCCATTTTCTTTGTATACCTTAAGGAATTCCGGATTTTCAGCAAGTTTAGATGCATTTTCACTAAGCTCTCTGTCACTCAGCATATCTATCGCATGTTTTTTCTGCTCTTCACTGAGTGACTGATCTTCCATCAAGCCTCTGTAGTATGTCTGAAGAGCCTCTTTTGCGGCATTGTATTCTGTATATCTTCTCACATAATCTGATGGATATTTAGAAACAATATCGATAAATTCATCATCAAGTGAAAGGTCGGCAATGGACTGAGTTGTGATCTCAATCCTGTTCTGTCTCATATAATCCTTTGCAGCAGCTTCCAGGTATTCAACGCTGAATTTTCCTTCAAAAGAATGAATACTAAATGTATCCATGCCATTATTACGTGCCTCAACCATAGCCTGTTCTGCAAGAGTTGCCATTGAAGCATTGCTTGCTCCCGGATTTGTTACAAGTCCTATGGTCTTCTTCATCTCCTCAATCTTTGCAGGGAGCTCAAGTGTAGCATTCTTAGCCTCCTGAAGACGAACCTTACCTGCATCAGAACCAGGTCCGAATATGAGTCCCTTTCTGTTCTTATGATACAGCTCTGCCTGCTTTCTGTATGTCTCCATAGCTTCCATAAGCTTCTCAGGATTAGCCTGTGGATTATCAAGATCAGAAAGTGCTATACAATTTTCAAGAGCAGTTTTCATATTTCC
>DOVL01000053.1 GCA_003520105.1 Lachnospiraceae bacterium
GCCAAGACAACACCTGCTGTTATAGAGTTCGTTGATATTGCAGGACTTGTTAAGGGTGCATCGAAGGGAGAGGGTCTCGGTAACCAGTTCCTTTCAAATATACGTGAATGTGACGCAATCGTTCACGTTGTAAGATGCTTTGATGATACTGATGTCATCCATGTTGAGGGTTCAATCGATCCGATCCGTGATATCGAGACGATAAATATCGAGCTTATCTTCTCTGACCTTGAGGTTCTTGAGAGACGTATGTCCAAGACTGTTAAGCTTTCAAGAAATGACAAGATGGCTGCCAAGGAATACGAGTTCCAGGAGAGACTGAAGAAGCATCTAGAGAATGATCAGCCTGTAAGAACCTTCGAGATAGCAGATGATGACGATGAGAAGGCATGGATTCACGAATACAGCTTACTTACATCTCTGCCGGTAATATTTGCTGCAAATGTTGCAGAAGACGATATGGCCGATGAGGGCGCTTCTAATGAATATGTTCAGAAGGTTCGTGCTTATGCAGCTGAGACAAACTGCGAAGTATTTACCGTATGTGCTAAGATGGAGGCTGAAATATCCGAGCTTGATGATGCTGAAAAGGCTGAGTATCTTGAGGCACTTGGACTTACTGAGTCAGGACTTGATAAGCTGATCAAGGCAAGCTACAGCCTTCTCGGACTTATTTCATATCTGACTGCAGGAGAGACTGAGTCGAGAGCATGGACCATCAAGAAGGGTACCAAAGCGCCTCAGGCTGCCGGAAAGATCCACTCTGATTTTGAGAGAGGCTTTATAAAGGCTGAGATCGTAAGCTATGATGATCTGATCAACTGCGGAAGTATGACTGCAGCGAAGGATAAGGGACTTGTCCGCCAGGAAGGCAAGGAATATGTTGTTCAGGATGGAGATGTAATCCTCTTTAAATTTAATGTATAATGTTTACCGCTGTATTACATACATTAAACTGTTGCACGAAAGGATTATTATATGAATGGCATTCATTTTCCGGGACTGGGGATTCATTTCTGGAATGTTCCGGACGGATTTACTATATTTGGCATAGAGATCAAACTCTATGCGGTTGTGATTGCTCTCGGCTTTGTGCTTGCACTTCTGGTTGCCAGCAGGGAGGCGAGACTCAGCAGACAGAATGAAGAAACTTATCTCGATTTCTTTCTCTGGCTGATAATTCCGGCTATAGTCGGAGCGCGTATTTATTACGTTATCTTCAGCTGGGATGAATATTATGAGAAGGGCAAGGGCTTCTGGAAGACCTTTGTTGATATCATAAATATACGAGAAGGCGGACTCGCAATCTACGGAGGACTGATCGTCGGAACCTTTGTGGCATTTGTTTTCAATAAGAAGAGAAAGCTGAGTCTTCCGCTTATGGGCGATACAGTATGTATGGGCGTACTGATCGGTCAGATTCTCGGAAGGTGGGGCAACTTCTTCAACAGAGAGGCTTTCGGTGCCTACACAAAGTCGTTTATCAGAATGGCTATTCCGGTTGATTATTTTGCTGACGAGGGTTCGTTCAACAGATATCTGGATTCCGGGATAATTACCAATAAGATGTTGATGAATCCGGAAATAGTTGGGAAGAGAACATCATGCATCACGGTTTATCCAATGTTTCTTATCGAAGGACTCTGCTGCCTGGCAATACTCGTCTTCATTCTTCTCTATAGAAGACATAAGAAGTTTGATGGCGAACTGTCTCTTATATATATAATGGGCTACGGACTCAGCAGGTTTTTCGTGGAGAGTCTCAGAACAGATTCACTTATGGTTGGAAGTCTTAAGGCGTCACAGGTAGTTGCGCTTGTCTGCTTCTTCGGAGCAATGGGACTTATGATCTACAATCATGTAAGGATCATGAGAGGTCATACACCACAGTGCCACAGCATAATGAGCAGGATAGAGTACAGAGAGCTCCGAGCTGCTGAGAAGAAGACTGCTGAGAAAAAACAATCCGGTGAGAAGAAAGAGTCTGTTGAGAAGAAAGAATCCACCGAGAAGAACAATACTGCAGAGAAGAATATCGAGAAGAAATCAACAGATGCCAAGAACGGTGATGTTGATAACTCATCTGATAAAAAGAAAAACACTACCGGTAAAAACGGTAACAAATCAGGAAAAACAAACAAAAAATAGCATAGTGGTGCGAGGTGGAGGTGAAAAATCCACGCCATCTCAAAAGTGGTAGAAAAATGGCTCATCACAAGATATAGATGGGAATATGCTCCACACCACAAAATATTGAAAAAGTCGCCTTGGGGCGGCTTTTTTGTTGTGCAAAATGACAGAAAATAGAGATAAAATTTGTGAGATTTGCTCCAAAAAAAGGGAAAAACGTGCTTGCGTTGAGGGGCATTTTAATGTAATATTAGAGGCAAGTGGAGCAAAATGGCACATATGTGCATTCAGGTGTCACAAAGTGGTTGAAAACTTGTTGATATTGTTGATAACTTTTCAACAGCTCCCCAAAGGGTATTTTCGAAGAAAGGAGGAATAAGCACAATGTCCAAAAACATGAAGGGCACATATAACCACAACATCGATGCGAAGGGCAGAGTGATAATTCCTTCAAAGATAAGAGATATTCTCGGACGAGAGTTTGTTATAACACTTGGTTTTGAAGACTGCCTCTACCTCTACAGTGCAGAGGAGTGGGATAACTTCACCGACAGACTCCGCGCTATAGGTAATAAAACAGAGGCGGCAAGAAATATAAGAAGATTTTTCCAGGCAAATGCCAGAGATGCCGAGATAGATACTCAGGGTAGAACACTTATTCCGGCTGAGTTCCGTGAGGAGCTTGGAATCGACAAGGAAGTTGTTATCGTTGGTAACGGCGAGAAGGCTGAGATTTGGAACAAGGCAACCTGGGATGAGCTTAATAACAGACCTGAACTCACCAAGGAAAGCATCAGAAAGGCTCTTGAGGAATCAGATATTGATTTCTTCTAGAAAGAGGCGTGACCGGGCGTAAGGGTTCGGCTGTTCTGAAATAAAGGTGGGATGAAGTGGTGGAATTCAGTCATATACCTGTACTGTTTGATGAGGTAATTGAAAA
>DOVL01000213.1 GCA_003520105.1 Lachnospiraceae bacterium
CCGATATCCCTGCAGAGGCTTCTGATATAAGTTCCTTTAGAGCATTTCACGTAGAATCTGACATACGGATAGTTTATTTCCATGATCTTTATCTCATGGATATCAACCTTCCTCGGTGTCCTCTCTACACTTTTACCTTCACGGGCATATTCGTAAAGCTTCTTTCCGTCAACCTTGATTGCCGCATACATCGGTGGCAGTTGATCATAGCTTCCGACAAAAGACATCACCGCAACCTCAATCTCTTCATTTGTCGGGACTACAGCGTTTGTATCTCTTCCCGATTCTTCCTCAGACTCGGCAGTTGCTTCATTATGATCATCTTCCGAACAACCGGTTTTATATACAATATTTCCAGTAATATCATCCGTATCAGAGGTACATCCGAGCTTCATCTCAGCCTCGTATTCCTTATGATCCGAGGTAAGTATATCAGACAGCTTCGTTGCTGAACCGAGCAACATCACAAGAACGCCCTCCGCAAGCGGATCGAGCGTTCCTGTATGTCCTATTTTTTTCTGATGTAGGATTCCTCGCAGCTTTGCAACTGCATCAAACGAAGTAAATCCCTGTTCTTTATATAGATTAAGTATTCCGTTATACATTATTTAAGCTGTTCCTCAACCATTGTAAGAACCTTGCCAAGAATATCATCCGGATCACCTTCAACCTCAAAACCTGCGGCATGAAGATGTCCGCCGCCTCCAAACTTGGTAGCGATCACGCTTACATCGACATAATTCTTGGATCTGAGGCTGAATTTGAAGCATTTCTTGGTAAGCTGATATATAAATACAGCCACCTCCACGCCCTCAGTAAGCCTCAGCTGTTCAACGATACCCTCTGTATCGGTTGTATTTGCCTTGAACTGCTTAAAGGTTGCTTTCGAAATAAATCCTGAAATAGCTTTTCCGTCAAGATACAGTGTTGATTCAAGCACTGTCTTGGCCATAAGAAGGTTCTGCTTATAGGTCTTCTTGTAGAAGGTCTCGTCGATGATAACGTCAGGTCTAGCACCGATAGATATAAGTCTTCCCGCAAGCTCCATGGTACGCTCACTTACATTACTGTATTTGAACACGCCTGTATCATGAACCATTCCGAGGTAGAGACACTCTGCCGCTTCCTTGGAAAGCTTATCCATATCAACCAGTTCACAGATAACCTCGCAAGCCGATGACGAATCAGGATCGATGCAGCAGATATCACCAAAGCCCTGGTTACTTACATGATGGTCTATCATATATGTTGAAATTGCATTTGCAAATATCGTGCCGAACTTTCCGTGACGATCTGTATCCGAAGCATCTACGGATATTGCAAGATCGTAACAGCCCTCACCCGGCTCGTGCTTAATCTTTCTTGCGCCGCTGAGTATCTTGAAATTCGGTGAATATGCCTCCGCATAAGCATCAACAGTCTTATCCTTGTAGTTATCACTGATATAATTATACAATCCGAGTATGGAGCCTATACAGTCGCCATCCGGTCTGATATGTCCAAGAATGGCTATTTTTTCTGCAGCAGCAATAAGCTTATGAAGTTTTTTTGATTTTTCTCTGAAGTCCTGCACCATAGTTATTCCTCTTCATAATCTCTTTCGTCATTCTCAGAATCTTCGACAGATGTGTTATCATCTTCATCAAATTCTTCTGCTTCATCAGAATAATCATCTGACTCATCATCAGCATTATCTTCTGACGAAGTTCCGAGAATATCATCAATCTTTTTAGCCATCTCAACACCGTATTCAATAGAATTGTCCAGTGTAAACTGCAGTTCCGGAGTATTACGAAGATTAAGTGTTCCGGCAAGAGTTCTTCTGATATAACCCTTTGCTGAGTAGAGTCCGGCAATCGTGTCCTTCTTCTTCTCATCATCTCCAAGCACACTTATATATACCTTACAGTATTTCAGATCCTTCGTAACCTCAAGTTTTGTAATGGACGTCCTCACAGGATCTATGCGGGGATCCTTCAGCTCATTCATAATGATATGGCTGAGAACCCTCTGCACGTCACTGTTTGTACGACCGCCTTTATAGTTGTTTCCTTTTCTCATAGTCTTATCCTCGATCAAATCCTGCCACAAACATATGATCACATATATTTCCCGGTATCGGTCGTTTCAATTCCTTTATCTAGGAACCTCAACCATCTTGTAGCACTCGATCTGATCATCAACCTTGATATCATTAAAGCCTTCAAATACAAGTCCGCACTCGAATCCCGCCTTAACTTCCTTGACATCATCCTTAAATCTCTTGAGTGAGGCAAGCTTTCCTTCAAATATCTGTTCACCATCTCTTGTGATCCTTGCTGAGCAGCCTCTTTCAACAACGCCATCCAGAACATAAGAACCTGCGATAGTACCGATACCTGAAGCCTTATAGGTCTGTCTTACCTCAACATGGCCGATAACCTTCTCCTCAAATACAGGATCCAGCATACCCTTCATAGCTGACTCGATATCATCTATGGCATTATATATAACTCTGTATAATCTTACATCAACCTTTTCCTGATCTGCAAGAGCCTTAGCCTGCGCATCAGGTCTGATGTTAAAGCCGATTATGATTGCATTTGATGCAGCAGCAAGTGTAACGTCGGACTCATTGATAGCACCAACACCTGAATGGATACACTTGATAACGATCTCTTCATTTGAAAGCTTAAGAAGACTCTGCTTAACAGCTTCTACAGAACCCTGTACATCGGCCTTGATGATAAGATCAAGTTCCTTAACAGTACCTTCCTGCATCTTGTTGAAGAGGTCATCAAGAGACATTCCTCTCTTGGTCTCAGCGATAAGGTTCTCCTTACCTCTTGTCTTAAATGCATCCGTGATCTCTCTAGCTTCCTTCTCATTCTTGGTTGTGACAAATATGTCTCCTGAATTTGGAACACCGTTCAGACCGATAATCTCTACAGGTGTTGAAGGAGTAGCTTCCTTAACACGTCTCTGCTTATGATCGATCATGGCTCTTACACGTCCGCTTACCTCACCGATAGCGATGTGGTCACCAACCTTAAGAGTACCCTTCTGAACAAGAAGTGTTGCAACAGGTCCTCTACCCTTATCAAGTCTTGCCTCAAGAACAAGTCCTCTTGCCATGCGATCCTTATTTGCCTTAAGCTCAAGGATATCAGCTGTAAGAAGGATCATATCAAGAAGATTGTCGAGACCTTCCTTGGTATGTGCAGATACAGGACAGAATATTGTAGATCCGCCCCAGTCTTCTGCAATAAGACCATACTCGGTAAGCTCCTGCTTAACTCTTTCTACGTTTGCACTTTCCTTATCTATCTTATTTACAGCAACTATTATTTCAATTCCGGCGGCCTTGGCATGGTTGATAGCCTCAACAGTTTGAGGCATAACACCATCATCAGCAGCTACAACAAGGATAGCGATATCGGTTGACTGAGCACCACGCATACGCATTGCAGTAAATGCCTCATGTCCCGGAGTATCAAGGAAGGTGATTCTCTGATCTCCTACCTTAACTACATAAGCACCGATATGCTGTGTGATTCCACCTGCCTCATCAGCAGTAACCTGAGTCTTTCTGATAGCATCAAGGAG
>DOVL01000316.1 GCA_003520105.1 Lachnospiraceae bacterium
AAAGTACAGATCCGTTCTGGCCATACCAAGCGGCTTTACCACACCCTTCTCGAGGCGCAGCGCATGTTCAAAATAAGGAGCGACCTCCTCTGAGCTGACCGATAGGATGTCCACATTTGCCATAGGGTTGCCCTTATAATATGACGGAATATCATCAACTGAATCATAGCCCATCTTCTTCAGCAGTCCGCCGGAATGCCACAGCTGGATCACCTTGGTTTCCGGTCTCTTCCTGCAGGATGCCACAGGCAGAAAATAGTTCGAAAGAAATACATACTCCGCCGTAGCATACTCCTTCATAAAGCCACTGATAAACGACTTCTTCTCCGCAGCACTCATCTCTGCAAAGTCAACGCACATATCCTTCACATCATAACCGTATCTAAGAAGCTTTTCGGCCACCGGACGCATATTTATATCCATGCCCTTACTATGGCTGCACGCAAATATAACCTTCCCTTTTTCAACAGGAAGCTTAGCCGCTTTCCTGTAGATTCCGGGAAGGTATATATTCTGAAGCGCCATTTTGGCATATTGTTTTGCTACATGTTTAACTGACATTCTTTTCCTGCAGGATCATCGGTCATCAATGATCCGACCTGATATTATATTTGATTATTTATGATCATTCATTCTCGATCATATCTTCAATATCCGTTTCTGAGACTCCATCAACGTTATCATACTGCTCATTGTCCGCCGACTCACTTCCACCTTCTTCGGTATTTTCCTCAGTACCTGCCTCATGGGTATCCTCAGTGGTTTCCTCAGTACTGTCCGGCAGCTGTTCCTTATAATCCGAAACCTGCTTCTGGAGATCCTCAACCTTCTTCTCAAGTCCGGCTATCTCTTCGTCCTTCCTCAGGTTATCCGCACGCGCAGAATCAATGTCCTTCAGAAGAGACTCCTTCTCTTTGATCAGATTATCGGCCTCGGCATTCTTCGATGCCAGCCTCTCACTATATGAAGCCTCCAGCTTTGAGATATCTCTCTTTCTGTCCTTGTCCTTTACCGGTATTACCAGAAGATAGAAGATTCCGATTCCGATAAGTACTCCCAAAAGGACGTAAATATTGGATAATCTCGCACGATTCAGCCTGTGGTATCTGCGATTAAGTGTAGTGTCTCCTGACTTCTTCCTCTCAGGCACCTGTATCTTCCTTGCCGGACGTTTTCCATCCTCGGAAGCAGCGCTCACGCCGTAGTATTCATCATCAAACAGGTTTTCCTCATCGTCAGCTTCTTCCTTACTTCTGACGATGTCGCCCTCCGACTCACCCATCTCACGGAGATAACGCATAGCCATCGGATTATATCTGTCGATCGTCAGAACTTTGGATATTGTCTTCTTCGCCTTGCCTATCCTGCCCTGCTCATATTCAATAAGTCCAAGCAGTAAATACGCTTTAATAAAATGCTTATTAACCGATATGCATCTTCTGAGCTGTATCGTGGCAAGATCAAAGGAATGGCTTTCCGCATAATCAACAGCCGTATTGAACATCTTGGCGATGCTGTCCGCCTCGCCCAGCTGCTTGTTATCAGCTTTCAGATCCTTCAGATAATGCGCAGCAACGTTATCCCTGGCCTGATAATTGATACTCATTACCCAATGATCGAGCGCATCAACCATCTCGCCCGTTTCGTAGTAGAGAAGGCCGAGAAGATTCCTTGCTTCTATATTTTTCTTGTTGTATCTAAGTGCTGTCTTGAGCGACTCTATCGCACCGGTGATATCCCTCATCCTCGCTTTATCAAGCGCTATGTTATAGTGATATCCTGAGGTATTGTAGGCCTTCTGAAGGAACTCGTCCGGCAGATGGCATTTCGTACAATAACCGTTAGTGCTCACAGGGGCGCCGCAGCTTCTGCATCTCTTCCTGATTGCCATCTATCTGTTACCTCTAAGCTCCTTGGTCATCTCCATAACAATATCAGTAATATCCTTCAGGTCATTACTGTATATCGCATCCTCGGTCTGATCGACCTCGTAATTCTTTTTGAAATTCTTTAATTCTTCATCAAAATCAAGCATGACTAATCCTCATCTATAAAAACAAAGGTAAATACTGTTTTGTCATCAAAACCATTATAACCATAAATTGCACAAACCAAAGTATAACAGGGCGTTGTTGAAAAATCAACAGCGCCCTGTTCCATTTGATCTTAAGTATTTATATATTTCCCTCAATCTCCCCTGCCAAATAAAGTGACCCTGCAGTAAAAAGAAGTTCATTATCCTTAAGTTCTCCCAATACCTCTTTAAGGCAGTCTGAAAGAGCCGGGATTGATCTTACAATTGGATTTTTACTATCTTCATTTACATTATCTATGTCGGCACAGTTATACTTAGTAAATAACTCCGCAATACTCTGAACATCCGTTTTTCGATAAGAATTAAATGTTGTAAGATATATCTCGTCAAAAAGTGCCACATTGCAGATCATCCTGACCATCTCCGGATAATCCTTGTCATTTGAAACAGCAAATATAAGCTTAACCTTTTCAGGCTTCTTTATATCAACCATATCCCTTGCAGCCGCTAAAAACTGAGGCATTGCATCAGTGTTATGTGCACCATCTATTATGACATTATCTCTAAGCTTCTCCATACGCGCAGGCATAGAAAACCTCTTAAGAGCAGATGTGATAATACTGTAGCAATCCCGAATCAGATTCTCTTTGCTTCCTTTTTTACCGGCATATGACAGTTCATAGATTACCTCAAAAGCCTTCTTGGCTGTCGAAGCGTTTTCCTTCTGATACTCTATAGCCAGTGCCGGATTATTTATGACCTGATCTGTCGTATCATCTATCCACAGTCTGATATCAGCATCCACAACATCTACAATGTAAATATCCGAATCCAATTCATCGGCGCGTTTTTTTATCACATCAGCCGCCTTATTTTTAAGCTCTACGTCGGAATAATTGAATGTTTCATCTTTTTTATCTGTTTCCGAGCCTTTACGATCATGGCAGATTGCATTATGCACCACCGGCACACCCGGCTTGATGATACCGGCCTTCTCGAAGGCTATCTTCTCGATAGTATCCCCGAGATACTGCATATGATCCATTCCGATAGAAGTGATCACTGAAACGACTGGAGTTATTATATTTGTTGCATCCAGCCTGCCGCCCATGCCGGTCTCATAAACCACATAGTCAACCTTCTGCTCTGCAAAATATACCGCTGCCATCGCAAAGATAAATTCAAAGAAGGAAGGATGCCTGAGTTTCTTATCATGAACAGCCTTAAGAACCGTCTTGAAGCATCTTATAAAATCCTCATCGGATATCATTTCACCGTCAATCGCTATTCTCTCATTGATCCTTACAAGGTGCGGTGAAGTAAACGAACCTGTTCTGTAACCGGTCTCTGATAACATCAGTCTGAGCATCTCGGTAGTTGAGCCCTTGCCGTTGGTCCCCGCCACATGTACCGTCTTCGGTTTATCCTGCGGATCACCAAGCTCCTTCATGAGCTTTTTCAGATCTTCCGTTCCGATCTTTTCCGCGAACTTCGGTATCGCAAGAATATATTCCGTTACTTCTTCTATACCGAGTTTTCTATCATTATCAAAAATCTCGTTTATTACTAACATATCTTCTGTCATTCAAAACCATACCATCAAGCAAAATCATATGATCAAATAATGATTAATCTCTCTTCTCAGATAATGGTTCCATTCTCACATTACTATAGATCGATTATCGGTTATCCACCTTCTCAGGATACATATCATGCTGTGTAAGTCTGTCCCACGCAACCTGCTCCCACTTCGTACCAGGTCTGCCATAGTTGCAATAAGGATCGATCGAGATACCTCCACGCGGAGTGAATTTACCCCAGACCTCGATGTATTTCGGATCCATCAGTTTGATCAGATCCTTCATGATTATATTTACGCAGTCTTCGTGGAAATCACCATGATTTCTGAAGCTGAAGAGATAAAGCTTAAGTGACTTACTCTCCACCATCCTTACGTCCGGAACGTATGAGATGTATATCGTTGCGAAGTCCGGCTGTCCCGTGATCGGGCAGAGACTTGTGAACTCCGGACAGTTGAATTTTACAAAATAATCGTTATCCTGATGCTTATTTACGAAGGTCTCCAGAAGTCCCGGATCATAGTTCATCGGATAGACAACTCCCTGATTACCAAGCAGTGATAAGCCTTCTTTTTCTATATCATTTCTGGACATAAAAGCCCCTCCTTGTCGCAATTTGTTCTATCAGTATATCATAAATAATCATCTTGTCATATAGCCAAAATAAAGTTATACTTATCTTGTGAGGGTTACAGAAGACTGTAGCAGATTACTGTCCCGGTATGATTGGTTTTTACCGGTTTGCGACTTAGAAAAAACAGGAGGTGCAGCAAAATGCAGACATACAAGATCAGATCACAATACAATAATCTCATTAACCTTAAGGTGACTCCGGGTCACTTTGCAACATCGTCATCACATATCAACTATTTTATAGATCTTACCACACTTAAGGCCAGAACCAGTGAGGCTAAGGCAGTGGCTAAATCAATGAGTACAGACTACATCGCATCTACCATCGTCGACACTATCATCTGTATGGACGGAACGGATGTTATAGGTGCTTATCTTGCAGACGAGCTCACCAATTCCGGCATCATGTCAATGAATGCTCACGGCAGTATCTACGTTATCGAGCCTGATCAGAATTCAATGGGTCAGCTCACCTTCAAGGACAATGTAGTTCCGATGGTCAACAAGAAGCATATCCTTCTTCTCCTTGCGACCGCAACAACAGGTCACACCATCGAGAAAGCCCTTGAATGCATCGAATACTACGGCGGAATGATCGAAGGAATATCAGCGATCTTCACCGCAACCGATGAGGTTGACGGCCATACTATCAATGGTATTTTCCATGCCAAGGATATCGAGAACTATCAGTCTTATCCATCGCATGACTGTCCGCTCTGCAACGGAAATATCCGCCTGAACGGTATCGTTTCCGCAACAGGATTTACATTGATCTAGCTTTTTATCGCCATTCTGTATAGTACGCTCTCGACTCTGCTCGTGCACGGTTGGGTGTCTCGATAACACATATACTGTTTTGCGGTAATTGTATTATTAACGAAATCAGGAGCCATGAATCAAAAGATTCATAGCTCCTATTTTTGTATAGGCAATAAAAATAAACCACCTGCTATGCAGGTGTGTCCCCAAAAAGCTTTAGCTTCAAGTAAGAAAACCTCCAGTGCTATAATAAGTGCAGGTTCGCCAACCGCACTGATAATAACAAAGGAGGTATCCAAATGGATAAAAATAGTTTAGCACATACTACGTGGGAATGTAAGTACCATATAGTATTTGCACCAAAATATAGAAGGAAAATAATATATCAGAAGATCAGAGCAGATGTAGGACATATTTTGAGTGAACTGTGCAAGAGAAAGGGGATTGAAATAATAGAAGCAGAAGCATGCCCGGATCATATACATATGTTGGTGAGAATACCACCTAAATATAGTGTTTCAGAAATTATGGGATATTTGAAAGGAAAAAGCTCCCTGATGATTTTTGAAAGACATGCAAATCTGAAATACAAATATGGAAATAGACATTTTTGGTGTAGAGGATACTATGTCGACACTGTAGGGAAAAATGCAAAGAAGATTGAGGAGTATATACGTAATCAATTACAGGAAGATTTGGAGTATGATCAAATGTCATTAAAAGAGTATATTGACCCGTTCACGGGTGAGCCGGTACAGAAAGGCAAATAAAACAAGGCTCTTTAGAGCCAGCCTGTGACCGCAGTGCGGAAGGCGAATTATTCAGAGCCTCTTTAGAGGCAAGCAGGGAACAGCGGCTTATAGCCGCAGAACAAACCACCGGCTAAGCCGGTGGTCATGATT
>DOVL01000160.1:0-7707 GCA_003520105.1 Lachnospiraceae bacterium
AGCGGACTTCAGAAGGAAGGAATTCTTGCATCGGTTGATGATTTCGGAGTAGGATTCTCTTCACTCAATCTTATCAGGGAGATAAGATGGAACGTTATCAAGGTCGACAGAAGCTTCCTTCCGATAGAGGGAGATTCTCTTAAAAAAGTTAGTTCGGTAATGTTCAAGTATGTTATAGCAATGACCAACGAACTTGGAATAGAGTGTATCGTAGAAGGTGTTGAGACTGAGAGGCAGTTGAATATCCTTCGTGAAAATAACTGTTTCCACGCTCAGGGATTTTTCTTCGATAAACCGCTTCCTACACCTGATTTCGAGGATAAGCTTGCTATCGGATACTATGAGGTTTAGTGGTTTTTGCGCAGTCGTTTGACGTGGCAAAAGTGATCTTGAAACAGAATAAAAAAATGGTTATGCAGCCACAGACGTGTTATAATGTCTGTGGCTGTGTTTATGGTGCGAAATAAACTGAGAAAATACTGCATGTGAAATCAGCGTCGTGAGAGAGATTTAATAATCGGGAAGATCTGGAGATAGAAAAGAAATGTCAAAAATAATAGTTGGAATGTCCGGTGGCGTGGACAGTGCGGTAGCTGCATATTTACTGAAGATGGCGGGGCACGAAGTGTCCGGCGTAACTCTCCGCGTCTGGATGAGCGGTGACGGCAAGGACAGCAGGTGCTGCGAAATAGATGATGCAAGGACGGTTTCTAACATGATAGGCATCCCTTATTATGTTGAGAACTGTGTTGCAGACTTTAATGAAAAGGTCATAAAAAAGTTTATAAATGATTATATTGCAGGGCTTACGCCAAATCCTTGTGTAGAATGTAACCGTTACATCAAGTGGGACAAGATGCTTGCTACGGCAGATATGATGCAGGCTCAGTATGTTGCAACCGGTCATTATGCACATGTGCTGCGTCTCGACAACGGCAGATACACGGTTAAGACTGCAGACCATGCCGAGAAGGATCAGACCTATATGCTCTACAGACTGACTCAGGAGCAGCTGGCAAGAACGGTCATGCCCCTCGGAGGACTTTCAAAAGAGCAGGTTAGAAATATAGCTGAAAAAATAGGCCTTCCTGTTGCGCATAAAGCAGATTCGCAGGAAATATGCTTCGTTACGGACGGTCATTATGCAGAATACATTGAGGATAATTCCGAGACTGAGGTTCCGGGCGAGGGCAACTTCGTTGACGAGGCAGGAGAAATACTCGGAAGACATAAGGGAATCATTCATTATACAGTCGGTCAGAGAAAAGGCCTCGGAATAGCCATGGGTCATCCTGTATTTGTTAAGGAGATCAAAGCGGAGACCAATGAGGTGGTACTTTCTCTGGAAGATGCACTTTTTAAGACTGATGTTATCTGTAACAGGCTGAATTTCCTTGGAATAGAGGATGTCAGACCGGGTGAAGAGGTAAGGTGTAAGGCAAAGATACGCTACCACCATAAGCCTGCGGATGCAACACTTACAAGGATAGATGATGAGAGGCTGAAAGTGACCTTCGATGAGCCTGTCAGAGCAGCAACTCCGGGTCAGTCATCTGTTTTCTATGATGAGAATGGCTGCGTGCTCGGTGGGGGAATCATTACTCAGTAAGAGTGATCAGTGTATGGCTTCGATGATGTGATCAACCTGTAATTGAGATGCGGTTGTTTTTGATTCTTTATTTAGCACGGTGTAAGGGGAAAAATATGAACGACGGGGTTTTGGCAAAGATAAGAAAATGGATAATCAGGCTGGCGTGGGTACCGCTTCTTTTTGGTGTCGCCGGCTATCATTTTGTAGGCGATACTGTGCATGGAACCATGGGCTTCTTAGAGGCTGTCTATGCTACGATCGCCTTATATTTTATGAATCCTGACAGTGATATCAGCAACGTTTACGTGCTTGCTGCCAAATTCACATCCTTCCTTGTGGTTGCGGATGTGATGTTTGCCGTATTTGAGGCGCTTCATAATTCGCTGAAGCATATCGTGTCGAATCGTTTCTCTGATTCCACGGCGGTTTATACCGATAATCAGGATTGGGCAAGGGTTATTACCGATTATTGGAAGCACAGTTATCTTGGCGAGCCTGAGAGGCATCCGGAGAAGCTCGAGAAGGCGAAGAATCATATCCTTATGTTTGAGGATGACATGAAGAATCTGGAAATATATAACAGGTGCCAAAAGAATCTGTCGGGCAAGGACATATATGTGATGCTCAATCATACGGATCCATTCCTTGTGAAGAAGCTGGACAATCCGCATCTGAAATATTTTAACATCTACGAGATGATGGCGCGGAAGTTCTGGAAGGATCATGATATTTACGATGAAATTATCGATAATGTAAGTACTGACAATGTTTCGAATAATACAGTGAGTGACATGGCTGCAGATGGTATAGAGATTGATGGAACCGTGTTTAGTACAGTTGGTGATGACAACGCGGCGAATAGAAAAAAGGGCAGCTACGAGGGCACTTACAGAATCGCGATAACCGACTTCGGTGCTGCCGGAGAGGCACTTTTCAGATATGGTTTCATAAATAATGTTTACAGTTCAAAGCAGCATATCGAATATCATATCTGGGGCGCGGAGGAGCACCAGAAAAGCTTTTTGCAGGAAATAAATGAGAAGGCAGGAGAGATTGAGGGCTGTGATGACATTATCGTTCATGACGGAGATCCAATCGACGGAATGGATATTCTCGGTAAAATGTCGAGGATAATCATTTCAAAGCTAGAAGACCGAGAGCTTCTTCAGGAGCTGCTTCACAGGAGAGTTGAGGCGGATATTTATTATTTCAGCGACAGAAGTGTGAATCTGGATGAAATATACAAGAAGAAGGTTATAAGCTTCGGACAGATAAGAAATATTCTCACAGAGGAATACCTGAGACAGGATATCCTGTCGCGGCAGGGCATGCTCTTCAATTATGATTACAAGCTTCGCAGTGAGGAGAGAAACGCTCCGGCCGACTACGAAAATGAGATGCGTGAGGCATGGGCAGAACTGGACGGCTTCCTTAAGGGATCAAATCTTGCCCGTGCGGATCATTACTGGATAGAGAAGAAGCTCCTTGATGAGGGCAAGGCTGACATCAGGGAAATATGCATAATCGAGCATAACAGATGGTGCAGATATCATCTGATCAACAGATGGATCTATGGCGAGAGCAGAGATAAGGTGAAGGGTATTCATCCGCTTCTGGTTCCTTTTGATGAACTCTCGAAGGAGGAGCAGGACAAGGATGATATCTATGATCCGGTGATCAAGAAGGAGATAGAACGACTTATTTGACGCAAATACGTCATTTTCAAGCGATTCTACCGTTGGTTGAGAGAGGATTTTACAGCTGTTTTGAATGACTCAACCGTCAGTTCGTGGATATTTTTAAAGGTTTGGGATATTCTGAAGCCACGATGCAGGGGACAACAGTCTGAAGCTAAAATGTTTCGGGCGGAAATGGGTTCCATGCATCAGAATATCGGAAGGGAGTAAGATGGATCAGCAGAAGATCGGAAGATTTATAGCTACTGAAAGAAAGGAAAAGGGACTTACCCAGGCGGCACTCGCGGAGAAGCTCGGGATAACCGACAGAGCGATTTCAAAATGGGAAACAGGAAAGTCTCTTCCGGACGCAAGTCTCATGCTTGAACTGTCCGAGATCCTGGGGATCAATGTTAATGAACTCCTGACAGGGGAGAGGATCAAAGTGGATGAATATCAGAAAATAGCTGAGGAAAACCTTCTCGAAATGAGAAAGAAGGAAGAGATAAGCAATAAGAAGCTTCTTAATTTCGAAATAATAATCTGTATTTTGGGCTTTTTGTCGCTGGGAGCTTTCATGGGCATAGCGGTGCTGGCCGACATCTCATGGCTGCTCAGGTCGGTGATCATAGGACTTGCAATTCTGGTGTTCGGCATAACAACGGCCTGCAGCTTCAAGATCGAGCATGATGCCGGATATTATATGTGCCCGAATTGTAATCATACATATGTTCCGGCCATGAAATGGATCGTATTTGCACCACATATGGGCTGGAAGAAGCACATGAAATGTCCGAAATGCAATAAGAAGGGCTGGCACAAGAAGGTGCTGTCGAAATGATCAACCTGTAGAGCATGACGTGATAGGATGCTGTGACATCAAAAAACAACGGAGGATTAATAATCATGGGAGACATTAAAGAATATTTACCAATAATCATACCGCTTGCAATAGTTGAAATACTGCTGCTGGTGGTTTCATATGTACACATACTTAGTCACAAGACTTATAAGAGAGGTAACAGAGCACTCTGGCTGGTGGTTTCGCTGATAACGATCATCGGACCGGTACTGTATTTTTCTATCGGTAAAGAAGAGGCGTAAGGATGTTAAAGATAAGTGGATTAAAAAAGAATTTTGGAGAGAAAGAGGTCCTGAAGGGGCTTGATCTTACGGTGCCGGAGCACAGTATTTACGGCTTCTGCGGCAGGAATGGTGCAGGCAAGACCACGACCATGAAGATAGTTCTGGGACTGCTTGCGGCGGACGAGGGAGAAATACTTGTTTCGGGCGAGAAGGTGCATTTCGGTGATACTCCAACCAACAGATATATCGGGTATCTGCCGGATGTTCCGGAGTTTTATTCATACATGAATGCCAGGGAGTATCTCCGGTTCTGCGGACAGATCACAGGGCTGTCATCTAAAGAGATAAGAGAGCGTAGTGACGAGCTTCTGGACAAGGTTGGACTCGGCAAGGAGAAACACCGTATCAAGGGATATTCAAGAGGAATGAAGCAGAGACTTGGTATCGCTCAGGCACTTCTCGGTCGCCCGAAGCTTCTTATCTGTGACGAGCCGACTTCTGCGCTCGATCCTGTGGGCAGGAAGGATATTCTGGATATTCTCAGTTCCGTAAAGGACGAAACTACGGTTCTTTTTTCAACACATATTCTCAGCGATGTTGAAAGGATATGTACTGATATAGCATTTCTTTCCGAAGGAACGATCAAGCTTTCCGGAAAGATGGAGGAAATACGCGAGCAGAACCGCACCAGCAATTATCACGTGAGTCATGACGGTATGACGGCTGAGGTTGCGGAGAAGCTGGTGAAGCGATTCGGTGATGCGGTATTTATTAATAGAATCGAAGAAAAGAGTACAGATGCTGCAGGTGAGAAGATTAGTAAAAATGCAGTTACAGAAATCGGATCATCACGAGAATTCATTTTCGACACTACAAAGGGCGATTATACGGAACTCGTATATTTTATAGCTGACAATAAGATCAAGGTTAATAAGATGGAACTGATCGAGCCGTCTCTTGAGGACATCTTTCTGGAGGTGACGGGAGAATGAGAAGCTTTAATGCAGTTATCAAAAAAGAAATAATGGAGCAGTATCGTTCGGGAAGGCTCTTTATACTTGCGGCTGTATTTGTCATTCTGGGACTTATGAATCCGCTCATCACCAAGCTTACTCCGTGGCTGATGGAGCAGCTGGCGGACCAGATGGCGGAGGAGGGCTTCGTAATAAAGAATATCAAAGCAGACGCATCCGTTTCCTGGGGACAGTTTTATAAAAATATGCCTATGGGTCTTATCGCATTTCTGATAATGTTCTGCAGTGTTCTCACGAAGGAGATCCAGTCAGGCACGATGATACTTACCCTCACGAAGGGGCTCAGAAGAAGCAAGGTTATTCTTTCGAAGCTTTTAATTATGATAGTTCTCTGGTCGGCCTTCTTCTGGATATGCTACGGAATCACCTATGGATACAACGAGTATTACTGGGATAATAATGTGGTTTATCATATAGAGATGGCAGCGCTGTTCTGGTACATCTTCGGACTGATGCTGATCTTTGCGGTGATGCTTTTCTCAACGATGAGCAGCTCGGGAAGCATGGTTCTGGGCGGAGTGGCACTTGTATTTGTAATCTGCTACGTACTCAGTATGCTCCCTGTTGTTAAGGATTACGCACCTTTGAGACTGATCGAAGCCGGTGCGATATTGGACGGCAAGGCAGCGGTTGGTGATTATATCATACCGGCTGTATTTGCGGGCGAGTTCGCTTTGCTGAGTTTAGTGCTGAGTTTGTGTATATTTAACAGACGGAAACTGTAACATATCTGAATCTACATACTATTTTGATGGCAGAATATGATGTGATTTAATGAGACGATTGAGCGTCGAATAGTGAACACCAGAGTCCGATAGGCGATTGGATCGAATAGGATGGTAGTTATTCAGATTCGGTTTGTAGCTACATTTCATTGGATATAGTCAATAGGGCGAATGTGTGTAGCCGAGCTGCAAGGGAGATAAACATGCTGGTAATTAGTAATTTAGATAAACATTATAAAGGCACCGACAAGGGCGTTACCGATATCTCACTTCATGTTGAAGCGGGGGATATCTATGCCTTCATCGGTCATAACGGAGCCGGAAAAACAACGCTTCTGAAGGCTATTACGGGCATTCACGAGTTTGACAGGGGAGAGGTGCTGATCGACGGAATCGACCTTAAGAAGGACCCTGTCGAGGTGAAGAGAAGGATAGCTTATATTCCGGACAATCCGGATATCTATGAGTTCCTGACGGGAATACAGTATCTGCAGATGATAGCTGACATCTTCAGGGTGCCTGCCGCGGATCGCGAGAGTATCATATCGGATTATGCGGATCGTTTTGAGATAACGGCTTCACTCGGGGATCTCGTGTCGTCGTATTCTCACGGTATGAAGCAGAAGTTGGTGATAATTTCCGCTTTGCTCCACAAACCGAAGCTTCTGATAATGGATGAACCTTTTGTGGGGCTTGATCCGAAGGCGGCATTTATCCTGAAGGAAATCATGAAAGAGATGACTGCGGAGGGCTGTGCCATATTTTTCTCAACACATGTTCTGGAGGTGGCTGAGAAGCTCTGTAATAAGGTTGCGATCATTCGTGACGGACGCATCATTGCGAACGGACGGATGGAGGATGTTGTGAAGGAAGGCGCAAGCCTTGAAGAGCTTTTTATGGAGACTGTTACAACCGGAGAAGAAAAATAACTGCCAGGGGTGGAGAGGATTAATAACAGTGGGTTATGTAGTCAGTGAATAGTGATACTGTTCATGAGAAGACGAAGAGGATAATATGAGTGAGTTAAGAGTGTTGGCGAAGCTCGAGCTGGTCAATCTGTTCGGGCTGAACACCTACAGATATACCAGAGATAAAAAAGAAAAGAAAAAGAAGAAGGCGCTTCTGATCGCACTTTTCTTTGTGGGACTTATGTTGATGGGATATATGCTTTCGACAGCGTATGGTCTCGCATATTTCGGTCTTGCAGACAAGATACCTATGGTGTTCTTTCTGCTATCGTTTATGCTGCAGCTGGGGCTGGGTGCGTTTAAATCAAAATCGCTTATCTACAGGGAGAAGGATCTGGACCTTCTTTCCGGACTGCCGGTCAGAGGCACACATGTGGCAGCGGCGCGAATGGTTCGACTGTATGTGGAAGGCTTGATAGTCACTACACTGGTTGTGCTGCCGAGTATGATCCTTTGCGGAGTCGATACAGGTGCCGGAGCTTTATTCTATGTCGGAATACTCCCGGCTATTTTTATACTGCCAATCCTTCCGGCAGCTGTTTCTGCCTGGGTGGGAATACTTTTCGCGGCGATAATATCCAGGTTCCGCCACAAGGTTCTGGCAGAGGTTTTGCTGGTCATAATTCT
>DOVL01000160.1:7825-9037 GCA_003520105.1 Lachnospiraceae bacterium
ACCGGGAACAAGACAGAAACCGTGATCAACGGTGAAAATGATACTGTAAACGGCGATGATACCGATAAAACAGATAAAAAACTGACTAAGAAAGAGAGACGTGAACAGAAGAAGCTTGAAGAAGAACGTCTGAAGTCGAAAATGTCTGTCGCTGCAGGGAAGGCGATCAATTCTCTGGAAGATGGATGCGCGCCTGCACGGATCCTTGGCAGGGCTCTGCTGAAACATGATTTTACAGTAATTCTGATATATTTTCTAATCTCGATTGTAATCGTCGGATTGACGAGCTTTGTGATCGGGAAGAATTTCTTCAGACTTTCCGCGCGGCTAAGAACCGTAACGCGGCATAGAGAATATCACCTCGAGGCTATGGCAGAGCAGTCTGTTATGAAGGCTTTGGTGAAGAAGGAAGCTGCACAGTATTTTTCTTCAGGAATATATGTGTCAAATACGATCGTAGGACCTTTACTTGCGGTAGGTATGTCGATTGCGCTTGCATTCATCGACCTTTCGAAACCTGTTCCGGATCTGCCTTCAGCAAATCTTGAGGCAGGAATTCCGTATCTGTTGGGAGGATTCTTCAGCATGATGAGTATCTCCGCGTGCTCGGTATCCTTTGAAGGAAAGAGATGGTGGCTGTCACGTTCGCTCCCGCTTTCTTCGAAAGAAATCCTCGGCGCGAAGGCCATCTTTAACCTGATAGTCCTTACACCTGTTTATGTAGTGATGGAAGTGATCCTTCTGTTCGTCATGAGAGTAAATCTTATGGATCGTCTATGGCTGCTCCTGATTCCGCTCGCGGCCATGCCGTTTGCGGTGCTTTTCGGACTGATCCTCAATCTGAGATTTCCAAAGATGCATTGGGAGAATGAAGTGGAGGTTGTTAAGCAGAGTGCGTCCAGTGGACTCAGCCTGCTCGGAGGTTTTGTGATCATACTTCCAGGACTGGGAGCTGTGTTTCTATCGGGTGTATTGAGAAACATCATCAATCTCGTATTTATTCTTGTGATTTTAGGGCTTGCGTGGTTGATGTATAGGAGGATATGCGGATACAGTCTTGAGAGATTGGAAGGGTAGCTTGCTTTGAATTACTCATTTTAGTAATATACTTTTATGAAAAGAGGCGAATTATAAGAGGCAATGACATATATTCAATTGATGGATTTGGCATGATATTTAAGGAAGGAGGCAGTTGATAATGAAGAGGGCTTT
>DOVL01000047.1 GCA_003520105.1 Lachnospiraceae bacterium
CCTTCTTACTCATCTTGATCGTAAATGCGATTCCATACAAAAGACCTATAGCCTGTTTATATTCGCCATCTTCATCATTTGGATTCCCACTGCCCCTAACCGCGATATAATTCATTTTCGGAACAGTAACGATAGATGGTGTGCCCTTCGGCATATAGAATTCTTTGTATTCCTTCTTGTAATCAAACGCCATAACCTTTTTCTCCACTTCGTTTCGGTCGGTGCTAAACGATCGTTCACCGGACGATCAGCACCCCTCCGTCAAGTCTTTTGTTTCATAAGACTTATTCCAGGAACCAATCTCTATCAAGTTGCCTTCTGGATCAGCGATATAGCAGGTTCTCTGTCCCCAAGGTTCAAGTTCTGGTTCCAGCACGGATGTCGCTCCATTTTCCACGGCCTTCTTATATGCTTCATCCACCTCTTCAAAAGTATCGACATACAGCGCTATTTCAAAATGGCCGTTCAGTCCTTTTATATACTCATACCGCCGGCTTGTCATCTTCTCAAAATCCTTCCTGCCGTAAAGCAGAAAAAGTGTTCCGTCCTTTACAAGATAAACATTAGAAGTATTCTCTTCTTCCTTGATCTCAAATCCGAGAACATCCCTGTAAAAGCGGATCATCCTCCCCATGTCTTCTACAAGTATCCCAAAACCATCTAATCTCATTGTAATGCTCCTTCCCAATAATTTTCCTGTACCCCGGTTTCCCGGGATACAGGTTTTGAATCTTACGCCTTCTTTTTTACAGGAATCCAGATCGCGCTGTGATAATCCTTGTCGGTCTTTTCCCCATTGACGCAGTCATACCATTCGACATTAGCGTTTCCATAGAGCTCATAGTCAGGATTTCCCGGCAGCCACTCCTTAAATATGCGGGTATTAAGGCTCTGCAGTGACTCAGGGATAGGACCTATGCAGTCAAACACCGCCCAGTCACCACGTGGGAACTCATAGACTACCATGCCCTCCGGGACATCTCCGCCGGAGTACTTTCCAGCAACCAGATATCGGAACTTACCTCCACCGATATCATCGATACAAACACCATATTCTCCGATACAATGATCTATAATCGCCTTCTCCTGAGGGCTTGCCGGCTCATTCCCAGCATAAACATTTGCGGCATACTTCTCGCAGATCTCATCCCAGAACTTCGGGATCTCCTGATAAGCGGTTTCGTAATCAAATTCCTTCTGAAATCCGATTACCTTGAACTGAAACATTGTTGTTACCTTGTATTCCATTTGGATACCTCCTTGAACCTGTACTTTGATAGACAAGGGAAGAAAAGTCCTTACATCTGCTCCTTCACGTGCCTGCGTGGGTGTCACGCCGTGGAAACGCGAGAAAGCCTTGCTGAAACTCTCTGGAGTTTCATAACAATACCGGAGTGCGATATCGATCACCTTATCCTCTGTCTCCTTCAGATCAAGTGCCGCATTATGCAGTCTCCGATTTCGGATATATTCTCCGAGACCGTAACCCCTTATCAGCGAAAACCATTTCTGAAGTAAGAATGGTGAAAGATACACCTGATCAGCAACATCCAGCGCCCTTGTATGATCAGTATACCTGGTTAGGAAGTTAATATCCTGTCATTTTATGTCCGGATCTGTCCTGATAAAGTGCCCTTCCTGAACTGCCGCAAAAGTCGCAACCGCACATACCGGAATCGCCAAATACTTTAGCGGGACTATGGGAAATGTCAAAGGCAGTATAAAAAGCCATAACCCTGTAACCTTATTCATCACTGAATGAACCGCCACCAACTTCCTTTGTGCAATATATCCCGAAATGATGTTTATAATCTTTATCAGCGCAATTATCACGATCCAAACCCACAGCCATATCGACATACTTATCATCGGGAGCAGTTTTATCAGGCATACCACTACGAATACAAAATCCGCAACAGTGTCAAATCTCTCTCCGAATCCACTAACAGTATTCGTTCTTCGGGCTATGGTTCCGTCTATCATATCAGATAAGCCTGCGATCAGATAAAGCATATAGAATATCGGCGAAAACACCGGACAGAATAACAGCACAATACTGATCAGTCCCCTGAATCCTGTTATTATATTTGCCATCACTTAAATATCTTCCCTGTATATAACTGAAACATGAGTGATTTCGTTTGCTTCATCTGGGTACTCTTTGTCAAAATGCATACCAATTGCTTCAGCGGTTTTGATGGAAGGTATATTTGTGTACTTGCAATACGAATAGAGCGCCGGATAAACTGTGTTCTGAAAGGCCCAAATCCGCACGGCTGCAGCAGCCTCTTTTGCATAACCCCTGCACTGGCAGTCACGCCTGATGTGATAACCTATTTCAGGCAGCATCTCTCCTTCTATATTTTGAAGTGTAAGCCCACAATCTCCGATCATTTCTCCGGTATCCTTCAGACACACAGCCCACAGTCCAAATCCATTTTCTTCATAGCGTTTCATGTTACGTCCTATCCATTCCCTGACTCTTTTCTCGTCGAGAGCATAAGGATAGTGCTGCATGATATCGGAATCTGCTAAAACTACATATAACGAATCAAAATCTTCCATAGTCATTTTGCGTAAGAAAAGTCTTTCCGTTTCAAGAATCACTTGCATATAATTAGCCTCACACCATTCCACCGATTTTATCTGTTTCCCTCAAGAATCTTTAGCCCCTCGTCCATATCAACCCCGAGTATTTCCTGAAATTTGTGGAATCCATTACAGCTCTGCAATAATCATACAAGACTCTCACATCAAGTTTCGCGGAAAACTCCGCAATCTCCTCGCCCTTCAATTCATTTCCGGTCGTGATGATCGGGCTGTTTACCCTTTGCAGCCAATCCCCCGTGAATAAAACCTGTGTGTCCTGCAATATCAATGTATGCGCCACAATATCCTCAATCCGGAATATATGCCACAGGGAATACGCAAGCGTCTTGCTGTGATACCCCTTCGCTCCGGCAAAAGGCAGCTTGGAGAAAGCCTCCTCCGGATATGTATCC
>DOVL01000275.1 GCA_003520105.1 Lachnospiraceae bacterium
CTTGTTAACAAGTACACGGCAATGCCGATCGGCTATGATGAGAATAATCCTAATATTCTCAAGGTGGCAATGGCGGATCCTATGGATCTGGTTGCGGTTGATGATATCAGTATTTCATCCGGACTGCAGGTTGAACCGATGTTGTCCTTTGAGGAGGACCTGGTCAACATTATCGGTAAATATTACGGAAGTGCTCAGGCTATGGAGGCTGCTGAGGCTTATCGTAAGGAACAGCAGTCAGGTGAACTGACAGAGGCTGAAACAGATCAGCTGAATGATGAGATCGATAATTCTCCTATCGTTCTCCTTGTTAATCAGATCATTGAAGGTGGAGTACGACAGAGAGGTTCCGATATTCATATCGAGCCTATGGAGACATACGTACGAGTAAGGTATCGTATCGATGGTGCCTTAAAGCAGGTTATGACATATGATTACAGTCTTGCGGCTGCAATCGCGGCACGTATCAAGATCATCGGCGGCATGGATATCGCCGAGAAGAGAAAACCTCAGGACGGTCGTATCACAATCGTGGTAGACAGAAGAGAGTTCGATGTCCGTGTTTCCATCCTTCCTACAGTTTACGGAGAGAAGACGGTTATGAGACTTACCTCCAAGGACGGACTTACAAAGCCTAAGTCAGGACTTGGATTCTCACCTCAGGAGATTGAGGTGTTTGATGGTATCCTGAGTAACCCTCACGGAATCATCCTTGTTACCGGCCCTACAGGTTCCGGTAAATCAACAACACTTTATACATCCCTTTCGGAGCTTAATACCGAGGATGTTAATATCATAACGGTTGAGGACCCTGTCGAGGCGAATATCGACGGTATCAACCAGGTACAGGTTAATGTTAAGGCTGAGCTTACATTCGCGGCGGCCCTCAGATCTATCCTTCGTCAGGACCCTGACATAATAATGATAGGAGAGATTCGAGACGGCGAGACTGCCCAGATAGCTGTTCAGGCGGCTATCACAGGTCACCTTGTTGTTTCGACACTGCATACGAACTCGGCTGCATCGACCGTTACACGTATTATCGATATGGGTATTGAGCCTTATATCATCGGTGATGCTCTCGTAGGAGTTATCGCACAGAGACTTGTAAGACGTCTCTGCACATCATGTAAGACGCCTCGTCTTGCTGATGACGAAGAGAAGGTTGCACTCGGTATTGAGGATATGGATGAAGATGTAGTTGTTTATGAGCCGACAGGTTGTCCGCTCTGCAACGACACAGGCTATTCAGGACGTATCGGTGTATACGAAATGATGCCGGTTTCCAAGAGCCTTCAGTCGGTTATTTCCAAGGGTGCTACTGCTGACGTTATTGAGGCACAGGCCCTTTCGGAAGGTATGTCAACTCTGAAGATGAGTGCCGGTAAGCATGTTCTTAACGGAATCACTTCTCTTGAGGAAATGAAGAAGATCACTTATACAACCGGTGATGACTATTAAATCGCAATATCTGTTAAAATTAATGATATAAAGTGCGAATATTTGATATATTATTTTTTGACTCATATGATGTATCATATATTATAGGTAAGTGTATGATCCGTCAGAACCTGATGCGATAGGTTGAACGGATATATATAAAAAAGATAATTTAAATGAAAGGACAGGGGATTACAACATGATTGATATGGACGAACTCCTTAGCATGGCTATCGAGAAAAATGCATCCGATATTCACATTGCGACAGGAATACCACCAAAGCTTCGTATCAATGGTCAGCTTATTGATGTAGACGTTCCGCCTCTTACAGCGCTCGATGCAGCAGAAAGTATCGGAATGACCATGAACGACAGACACAAAGCAATACTTAAGGACAGAGGCGAGTGTGACTACGCTTATTCTGTAAGGGACAAAGGACGTTTCCGTGTAAACGTATTTATGGACAGAGGAAATATGGCGGCTGCCTACAGAAAGATCGATACGGTCATTCCAAAGCCTGAGGCACTCGGACTTCCGCCATCAGTAGTTGAACTTTATAAGAAGAAGAGAGGACTTGTATTGGTAACGGGACCTACAGGTTCAGGTAAATCAACAACCCTTGCTTCTGTTATTAATAAGGCAAATGAAAATCTTGCAACTCATATCATAACTCTTGAGGATCCTATCGAGTATATTCATAAGCATAAGAAGTCGATAGTTAACCAGAGAGAGCTCGGAATGGATACGCTTTCTTTCGATAATGCACTTAGAGCTGCACTCCGTGAAGACCCGGATATCATCCTCGTAGGAGAGATGCGTGACCCTGAGACAATTCAGATCGCTATCACAGCGGCTGAGACAGGACATCTCGTATTTTCAACCCTCCATACGATCGGTGCCGCAGCTACTATCGACCGTATTATCGACGTATTCCCTCCTCACCAGCAGCAGCAGATCAGAATTCAGCTTGCGATGGTTATTGAGGGCGTTATTTCACAGCAGCTGATCCCGACAGCGGATGGCAAGGGACGTGTGGCAGGCTTCGAAGTCATGCTTGCAACACCTGCTATCAGAGCTCAGATCCGTGAGGCCAAGACACATCAGATCGAGTCAACGATCCAGACTTCAAAGGGTATGGGTATGATCACGATGGATGATGCGCTGGTTGATCTTTACAGAAACGGTATTATCACAAGAGATAATGCACTTCTTTATGCACAGGATCAGACAACAATGCATAAGAATCTGTATTAAGATTCGTATGATGCTGATAATATGAAAAAATGCATGTATAGATTTACATAATATATGTAATTAAGAAAGTCTTAATACAATATATAGATTTTTTGGACTATATTTAGAGAATATTAACAAAATTATTGCAAAAGTTTCAGTAATGTTGTATTATTCTGGTAGATATTGGCAAAATCTATTAAATGTTCGGAGGAAATGGTATGGCACAATTTAATTACAAAGCTATGGACTCTACCGGTAAACAGAAGAAGGGTTCCGTAGAAGCTCAGACTATCGACCTTGCCAAGGAAAAGCTGAGGAAGGAAGGCCTCAGCATACTGGATATCAATGAGTATAAGGATATTCAGCTGAATTTTGGTAAGAAGAAGGTCAAGAAGAGAGATCTGGCGGTATTCTGTAAGCAGTTCGGTTCTATACTTAGAGCTGGTGTTCCGATTATTCAGGCACTTGATATGCTTGCTGATCAGATGGAGAACAAGGTACTGCAGAATGCATTGAAAGAGGCACAGGCTCATGTTCAGAAGGGTGGTACACTCGCGGATGCATTTAAGCTTAATCCGGATGTATTCCCACCAATGCTTTACAACATGACTGCAGCAGGTGAATCTTCAGGTAAGCTTGAGATATGTTTCGAGAGGCTTGCTACACAGTTCGAGAAGGATGGATATATTCAGGGCAAGATCAAATCGGCAATGACATATCCAATCGTAGTACTTGTAGTTATCGGTGTAGTTGTAGCTATTATGATGATCAAGGTTATTCCTACATTCTCGCAAATGTTTGAGGAAATGGGAACGAAGCTTCCGAAGGCAACACAGATGCTGGTTAACTTCTCGAATTTTCTGGTACATAAATGGTGGTTATTACTTATTATAATAATAGCAGTTGTTATAGGCATTAAGGTGTTCAAAGCAACTCCTACAGGACAGAAGTTCTTCGGAAGCCTCGGACTTAAGATGCCGGTTTTCGGAAATCTCACAATTAAGTCAGCATGCGCTACATTCTCAAGAACTTTCGCAACACTGCTTGCTTCAGGTATCTCAATGATAGATGCCATCGAGCAGACAGCTAAGATCATGAATAACAAGATCATAAGAGACAAGCTTCTTGAGTGTAAGACACAGGTTGCAAGAGGTATTCCTCTTTCAAAGCCTATCAAGGATATGGATATTTTCCCTGTAATGCTTCCGCAGATGATGCACATCGGAGAAGAAACAGGTAATATCGAAGACATGATGGTTAAGGTTGCTGACTACTATGAGGAAGAAGTTGACCTTGCCGTTGAATCACTTTCAGCAGCTATGGAACCACTTATTATGGTTGTTCTTGCAGCGGTTGTTGGTGTTATCGTAGTTGCTATCTACTCGCCAATCATGAGTATGTACGATGCGGTAGACAGCTACTAAAAGGATTAAGGTGAATCCACAAAGCAAAAATGTCCCGGATTCATATGACGAGAAGATGGATGCGGACTGAAAGCGGAGTGTTCACATATATGTTACACATAGTTATGATATAATCCGTTGGACGAGAAGCGGAATATATAAATTATCTAAAACTATGAAAAAAACTAAAACAAAAGAAAAGGAGAATCAATTTTATGAAGAAGACAAACAAAGGTTTCTCACTCGTTGAGCTTATCATCGTTATCGCCATTATGGCAATCCTTGCAGCAGCTATCGCTCCTGCACTTATCCGTTACATCGACAAGTCAAGAAGAGCTGATGATGTAACTGCAGCTGGTACAGTACTTACAGGCGTTCAGACAGCTATGGCTGATGAGGACTGCTACTCAGAAATCGCTAAGGCTACAAGTAATCAGATTATCATATCTGTAAAGGGTGGTAGTAAGAATAATGTTGTTGTTAGTTCGACACTTACAAATCATGATAACCTTGTTTCAGAAATGGAGTCTACACTTGCTTCTGGATGCCCTATTAAGTATACAAAGGACGGAGCTGAATATTACAATGTTGCTATAAATGGTGAGACACTTACAGTTTATATTGCAACAGCTGCAAATACTTCTGAATGGGAGATTCAGCCTTCTACATGTAAGAAGTATAAGTAAGATTATATCTGCTAAGGCATAACATATGGGGGCTTTAACTCGTCATAAAGCCCTCATAATTAAATAAGATTTTGTTTTTAGTTTTTAAGTAACCAATATAAAGTGTTTAATGACTAATTAAGGGAGACTTAATTAGTTTTTTGCGGTCAGTAGTTTATTACTCTGACAGCTTATATAAACAATGGGGTGTAAACCCGAAAAAAGAAACTACTGATTAGCGAGGGAGGCTATAGGATGGCAAA
>DOVL01000055.1:0-2823 GCA_003520105.1 Lachnospiraceae bacterium
GACAAGCATATGTATGAGCGTAAGATGATATTTAAAAATGAACATGGAAGCTACAGGTAAACTATGACAACAAACAAAAAAACAAGACTTTATCTATACATCGGATCCGTCCTCACTATCCTTGTAGTGTCTGCGTTTCTGGTCATACTCAACATCAATGAACCCGTGGAGTACACGCGGGTTCCTTTCAGTGTCCTTGCAATACTTACAGTCATATCCTGTATTGCCATGACACTGTTTTTTGCCAAAGGCCCGGTTTTTGATATTCACGGACAGCTGGAAAGCACCAATATAAATGCCATGCTTCTGACTGTCATAATCATTATCCAAATCTCCTTTTTCTTCGAGATCATCTCTGTAAAAAACCAGCTCCTTAACTATCAGGTCTATTCTGACATACGAAATGATATCAATGTAGCCTCAACCTGCCGGGAAGAAAAGCTTGATGATCTTTTGGAGTCCCTTTGCAAAGACAGCATTACCGAAATCTCCGTAACCGATATGTCCGGAACGATTTTACACTCCTCAGATAAAAACCTTATCGGCAGTACCGCAGAAAGAACCAGGTACACCTACAGCTTCAATAAGAAAAACAGTATCCGGTTCCGGGTAGATCCATTTTTTGTACGAAACAAAATAAAATCCATCTCCCTGAATCTCCTCACAGTCCTGGTAACTTCAGTTTTCTTCTCCGTTGAGATAGTCCTTCTCATGATAATGAACGTATCGAAGGGAATGACCAGGCGGATTCTTAAGGAATATCAGGATAAAGACAAACGGTCACAGATTCCGGAAGACGAATATGAAATTATCAAAGCATCCCTTGAGAATGCCGATGTTCCGTCTGCCCTTTACTATATACGGCAGATTGCCTTTTTATTCTATTTTGCTTCCAGGCTGTCTTCTTCATTTATTCCCATAGTTGCCAAATCCCTCAATAATCCCATAAAGGGAATGGCAGCTACAACCGCAGCGGGTATCCCTCAGTCAGCAGAGACACTTCTTACCTGCTCCGCCATATTCATAACTACAGTTATGCTGGAGAAAAAAGGGTGGAAGTTCCCGTTTATCTCCGGACTTCTTCTGGTATCGGCAGGAACCTTATCCTCTGCCCTGTCCACCAATCTTTTCTTATTCGTGCTGTCCAGAGCATTGGTGGGACTTGGCTACGGTTTTTGCTGGATGACCCTCCGGAATCTTTCACTTTTCGGAAAGAATGCAAAACAGCAGCTTTTGGGCTTTGCCCTTTTGAATGCGGGAATTTACTCGGGAATGAACTGCGGTTCTTCACTGGGCGCTATCCTTGCGGATGTATTTGGGTATAAGACAGTATTTTTCATTTCTGCCGTTTTCACTCTTATGACCTCAGTCTTTATCATAAGACTTGAAAATGCTCTGCTTCCTAAGGCAAAAAGCAATGAAACAGAAACCGGACAAACCGCTAAGATATCCTTCAATGAGAACTTTTCAGTATTCCTGTTTGTGATCCTTATGATCGCACCGGCAAGTATTGCAGCCTCCTTCCTGAGCTACTATCTGCCTCTTTACTTTGACTCCATGGGCGGAAGCATAACCGATGTCGGAAGATCCCAGATGTTATACGGAATACTCCTTGTATATGCAGGTCCCACTCTTTCAGTCTTTATATCAAAGCTCAAGGGCAAGTCCCTCAAGAGAATAAACTATGTTTATAATCTCATTATAGCTTTGAGCCTTCTTTTCCCGGTTATGGGAGCGAGTCTGTTCCTGCCTTACGTTAGTGCCTGTCTGCTGGGAACAGCCGACAGTTTTGGCTTCGGTGTCCAGAACAACTACTTCCTCGGACTTCCGGCTGTTCAAAAGCTTGGCCCGTCAAAATCACTTTCGGTTCTTTCTTTTATAAAAAAGATGCTGGAAATGATCGGCCCATTCGTATTTGCCGCAGCATTGACACTGGGTTACAGGGCAGGTATAGGTGCTTTGGCAGTAGCATTTGCTATAATGGCAATAGCATATTTTATTTATTCGGAGATGATGCAAAAATCCGGAACAGTACGATAAAGGCCGGATTTTTACAAATCAAGAGAATCAGTATAGGAGCCGATTAGATCTGCATCTGTATGTCAGAGATAAACGGCGGAAAACATGCATTTATAGAGGAGCATAATAGTATGATAGTCAGTGTAGTTTACGGAGGAACTCCCGAAGAAAAGGGTCCTTCAGAAAAAAACGCAAAAGATATAGCAAAAGCCCTGGAAAACAGGGGACATGAAGTTCATCTCCTTCAAATTGGGAAAGATATAATAAATGCCATCCTTTCCGTCAAAACAGAGGTGGTTTACTTATGTGTTCAGGGAAAGGGTTACGGAGACGGAACCTTCCAGGCCATGCTCGAAATGCAGGGAATTCCTTTCACAGGAAGTCATATGCGGGCTGCGTGTCTCATTAATGATAAGATCCTCAGTAAATTGGTTTTTGACCGTTACGGAATACGTACCCCGAAATGGGATATCCTGACTAAGAAGCAATTTGAAAAAGGCGACTATCCCTATGAAGATTTTGGATACCCCTTCGTCGCCAAAGCTCCTACACAGGGAGGCAGCTTCGGCATCGAGCTTATCAGATCCCGGGAGGATATTCCTCGCATCGGAAGCGTATTTAAATATGACGACCCCATCCTGCTTGAGAAATTCATTCCGGGAGGATTCTATACCGTAGGCATTTACAAAAGCAAAAAGAGTCTGGTTTCTCTTCCCGTGGTAGAGGGCCTTGATCTGGATAAGAAAGCTAATGCTGACGACGGGCTCATTACCTTTACAGGCAACTACGGAATACGCGAAAGCA
>DOVL01000055.1:2955-4769 GCA_003520105.1 Lachnospiraceae bacterium
TTGATTTTATGGTTTCCGAAGAAGACAGTAAGCCCTATGTACTTGAAATAAATGCCGTTCCGGGGCTCAAAAGATACAGTCTTATGCCGAAGGCCGCGGAGCTTGCAGGTATAGTTTATGAAGATATGATTGAAGACATACTTTACGCAGCATTAGACAACAACGCAGAATAAGGAGTAAATCTATGTTCAGAAATATGAAAATCAGCTTAAAGATCCTTCTGGTCATACTGATAATGTCTTTAGGTTCACTTATAGTGGTCTTTAGTGCTTCCTACTATTTTATGAATTCCATGGTCGATGAATTCCAGCAGACCAACATTACCCTGGGAATCAATTCTTCGGAAGTCACCAAGGCTTCACTTATGTCCCAGACGGAATACTACCTCCTGCAGCTCATTCAAAAGCAGGCCAATAATGCAAACAATGAGCTTCACGAAGTAAACAGGGCTGTTACGGAGGCCTCCAAATATACTCAGCATCTCTTTGAAACCCAGGGAAATTTAATCGGTCATGATATGCCGAGGCCTGACGAAACCGAAATGGGCGTGGCATCATCAAAGTACTTCCTGGCGAAGGGCGTAGAAGCTACTCCCGAAGTAATGCAGGAGGTTTACACCTTATCCTATTGTGAGTACATGTTTGCCCCGACTTTGGAACAGAATCCTATTCTGGATAATATCTACATCGGTACCGTAAGCGGTATTTCCTACAGATATTCAAGGTCCAATGCTTTCAATCCCGATTATGATCCAAGGCAGAGAGACTGGTATAAGGCTGCTATCTCTCATCCCGATCAGCTTGTATGGCTTCCTACATATACTGATTCTTACGGAAACGTATGCATCACTGCGGCCATGACCTACAGAAATGCAGACGGACATGTTGCAGGCGTGGTTGCATCGGACGTACTTTTAACAAGCATCATAAATGAAGTTATGAATATGAAGATCGGCGAGACAGGTTCAACTCTGATACTTGATTCCGATTTGAATTTCATAGCTCACCCGAGTATGAACAATCCGTTTTTCAATTCTGACCTCAGAGGTCATTTTTCCGGCACTGACTTCATAAAGAGTATTCATTCCTCAGATAGTTCTATCATGCAGACCGTCTACGAAGGAAAAGACAGCTATGTCGCCTTTTCAAAGATGGCTGAAACCGGTTGGATATTCTGTGCGACCATCGAAACCGGCGAAGTAACAGCCCCTGCCCTGGAAGCCAAGGCTCAGAATGATATCCTCACCGAAACTTCTCAGAGGAACATGCAGGATCAGATATTCAATATCCTCCGCCTGTTTATGATCTTCTTCTCCATCATGGGAATCACGGTAGTTATGACCTCCTTTGCAGTAACCGGAACCATCACGAGACCTATCCAGAGGCTCGCCAGCAGCGTTCTGAAAATCGGTAAAGGTGAATTTAATGAGAAGATCCCTGTGGAATCCGGTGATGAGGTCGGTCAGCTGGCTGACAGATTCAACACCATGCAGGATGACCTCAAAAACTACATGCAGAATATAAAGAAGGTCACTGCAGAAAAGGAGAGAATCGGAACAGAGCTTTCGGTTGCTACCAATATCCAGGCTCATATGCTCCCCACAGTCTTCCCGCCTTATCCCGACAGACCGGAAATAGACATTTATGCATCCATGAACCCTGCAAAGGAAGTCGGCGGTGATTTCTATGATTTCTTCTTTGCCGATGAAACCCACTTTGCCATGGTCATCGCAGACGTATCCGGAAAGGGAGTTCCCGCCGCACTTTTCATGGTCATCACAAAGACTCTCATCAAGGATCATGTTCAGCAGATGA
>DOVL01000184.1 GCA_003520105.1 Lachnospiraceae bacterium
ACGGAAGAATTTTTAAAATGGGAAATACATTCCACATCCAGATCTACATTGCCTCCTGTATGAGTGAATTTTACGGAGTTCCCCAGGATATTGATGAGTACCTGCTTGAGCTTCATATTATCCCCGATGAAACATTCACCGGCGGTGTTTCTCAGGTCATATTTCCAGTTTAATCCTTTCTCTTTGCACTGGCCTCCTATGATCACATCGATTTCCCCGAGTAAAGCAGGAAGTGAAAATACTTCCTTTTTCAGCACCATACGACCTGCTTCTATGCGTGACATATCGAGAATATCATTAATAAGCATCAGCAGATGATCCGCAGACGTACCTATCTTTTTCAGGTATTCCTTTGTGACTTCCGGAGTGTTGGGATCATCCAGTGCGATACGGTTTAGGCCAATGATGGCATTCATAGGTGTGCGGATCTCATGACTCATATTTGATAAGAATGCTGTTTTTGCCTTGCTGGCTGATTCCGCGGATAAAAGTGCATCGGAAAGCACCTGGCTTTGTGTCAGGGTATGTCTGGTCTCGGCATCCACATCCGCAAAACCCATGCTGATATCCCGGATTTCATGATTTGGTTCGGAATCATGATGACGTATCCCCGCCATACGGATCATCTCATAGGACTGGTGTCCTTCCTGATCTATCATATAGCGGAAGGTACATACAGGCTCATCCTTCAGATTTTCCCGGATAGTCTCCGGAGCTATAAACTTCAGAAAATCCTCACGGTAATCTTCACTTACATAATCCTCGGCATATTTGGTGAGTGTTTTTATATAGGGAAAATGCTCTCCTCTCCCTATACCGTTATCTATCTTACTATGTGTCCGGTAACAGATTCCATCATCATTATCCAGATCTATATAATATACTCCTCTGTATTCCGCAGAAAGTGCATTGATCATGTTATTGGCCTGGGTATTGATATTGCCGGTATATTTGGCCAGTCCATCCCTGACTTTACGGATACGCACTGCCAGCTCCTGTACATCGGTAGGTTCATAATTTCCGCTGTCTGCCATGGTGGTTTCGAGATCAACCTTCAGACTGAGTTCCTCCACATCTCTTGTGGCATCTGCAATATCCTCCGAAATGGTTTTCATCCTGCGCCTGAGCCCTCCTGTAGCGATGAAGACAAGAAGGATACCGATGATAACGGAGGCAATACTGTTGATAAGTATGGAAATGGTCTGTTTTTTAAACTGCCAGTCATACCACTCGGCATCGAAATCCACAGCCACTATACCGGCAACATTTCCCGCTGAATCAAAAACCGGACTGTATGAACTGTAAAATCGTCCCCAGTCATCGGAGTAAGGTTCCTCATCCACTGACGGAACACCTTTGCTTGCACGGTAGAGCGCATCGGTATACACTACAGGTTCCCCGAAAATACCCGGATCCTCTATAGTGGGATCAACAGAAAATACAAATTCTTTTTCGCTTTTTGCTATGACGCAGTAAATGTATTTGAGATCGATATTGTTCTGAAAATAAGCCAGAGTATCGTTGACCTGCCTGTATGCGGGCGTGTCCTTGTCTTCTTTTTTCAGGCTCCTGAGGGCATCTCCGTCAAGCATGTCAGCAGCGGTATTTGAGATGTCGAGCATACGGTTTTGAATGAGCGTGATCATAGACTTTTTGGAGCTATTCACAAGTATGCCTCCCAGCAGAAGGTTCACCGCAAGGAGCATAACCGAAAGAATGATGGCGAACGTCGCCGTAAGACCCGGTTTTTTATTTACCATGATTCAAGCCTCCATATTATGCGGTCATTCGGACAAAAGCTTCTGTCCTCATAACCTGCTAAAGGACAACATCTACACTCTCATTATACTTATAATTCCCCCAAAATACATCCTCTGTTAACAGAACGTATTTCTTATGACACAGACTGTTTTTATCGTAAAAAATAAGACCCCGCAGTGATTTTCTGCGGGGTCTTACCTGATCTACATTTGTAATCCATGAGCCTGTCATCTGCCGGATTTATGCGGACACATACCAGACACACCAAATAAATTTGAAAGATCAAACTTTAACTTATATTACATCATTCCGCCCATTCCCGGGTTTGGCATTGCGGGAGCTGCAGGCTCTTTAATGTCAGCTACAACTGCCTCAGTTGTGAGGAGTGTTGAAGCTACAGAAGCTGCGTTCTGAAGAGCTGTTCTTGTAACCTTGGCAGGATCAAGAATTCCGGCCTCAAGCATATCTACATACTCCTCGTGAAGAGCATCGAAGCCCTGTCCATCCGGAGTCTCCTTAACCTTGTTTACGATAACTGCACCCTCAAGACCTGCATTGGAAGCGATTGTGTAAAGAGGAGCCTCAAGTGCCTTAAGAATGATCTTTGCACCTGTCTTCTCATCTCCGTCGAGCTCTTCAACAACCTTCTCAACAGACTTCTGAGCATGAATGTAAGCTGATCCGCCGCCTGCGATAACACCCTCTTCAACTGCTGCACGTGTAGCATTGAGAGCGTCCTCCATACG